>JAYVAQ010000203.1:0-5765 GCA_043750875.1 Rhodanobacteraceae bacterium | reverse complement strand
GAACGATCAATCGGCAGCGCTATTTTCCAATGCGCAAAGCAGCCTGAATTATGCCTCCATGAGTGCCCACACGTTGCAGCCCAAGGTGCAGTTGCTTTCCAACGGCCGCTATCACGTGATGCTAACCAATGCCGGCAGTGGCTATAGCCGCTGGCAACGCAGCCAGGGCTTGCCCGCAAATAGCGATGCAACAGCGGCACCGATTTCGATCTCGCGTTGGCGCGAGGATGCCAGTTGCGACCACTGGGGCACATTTTTCTATCTACGTGATCAGGCCAGTGGTCAATTTTGGTCTGCCACCCACCAGCCCACGTGCACCCGCGCCGATAGTTACGAGGCGATTTTTAGCGAAGGGCGCGCAGAGTATCGCCGACGTGATTTTGAAATCGATTGCGCCACCGAAATCGTGGTCTCGCCGGAAGACGATATCGAAGTGCGGCGCATCACCTTGACCAATCGCTCCGCTACTACCCGCACGATCGAGCTAACCAGCTACAGCGAGGTGGTTCTAGCCGCGCAAATGGCCGAGCTGATGCAGCCAGCGTTTAGCAATCTTTTCGTGCAAACGGAAATTGTCGCGGCACGCCGAGCGATTTTGTGCACACGTCGGCCGCGCTCCAGTGGCGAACTCAGTGCCTGGATGTTTCATATGCTCAGCACCAACGGTGACGCGATCACCAACATCAGCTATGAAACAGACCGCATGCGTTTTATTGGACGTGGCCGCCTGCTTGCAGCGCCGCTCGCGCTTGCGCCCGTTGCCATGGGTGATAGTGGTGCATTGTCGAATACTCAGGGCTCGGTGCTCGATCCGATTGTTGCGATTCGCTGCAGCGTAACGCTCAAAGCCGGTCAGTCAGCGTCACTAGACTACGTCAGCGGCGCTGCTACCGCTCGCGACGCTTGCATGCAAATGGTGGAACGCTATCAAGACCGGCACCATGCAGATCGGGTGTTCGATATGGCCTGGACGCATTCGGGTGTTAGCTTGCGCCAGCTTGACGTGAGCGAAACTGATGCCGAGCTTTATCGATCATTGGCTGGGCACATCCTGTACGCAAACGCGGCATTACGCGCTGACGCTGGCTTAATGTTGCAAAACCGCCGAGGCCAATCTGGCCTTTGGGGTTATGCGATATCGGGCGACTTACCGATCCTGCTGCTTAAGATCGCCAGTAGCGAGCATATCGCGCTGGCGCAAAGCGTGATTGAGTGCCACAGTTATCTGCGCCTAAAAGGCTTGGTGTTTGACTTAGTGATCTGGAATGAAGACCACGCGGGTTATCGGCAACGTCTGCAAGATCAAATTATTGGGCTGGTTGCAAGCGGAATTGACGCGCACGTTATGGATCGACCAGGCGGCACTTTCGTGCGCACCGGCGAGCAAATTTCGCAGGAAGATCGCATCCTGTTGCAATCGGTGGCGCACGTAATAATCGATGACAGCCACGGCAGTTTTGCCGAACAAGTCAATCGTAGGCCAACCGCACAGCAACGAGTGCCGCAGGTGGCTGTGCCGCGCTTGCGTGGGAATCTCACGCGCCGCACTGACCTTAGTGATAACGCGCCGACAGAACTTGTAGTAAGGCCTACAGATTTGTTTGCCGTGTCGCCTATACGGCGAGACTTGTTACTTGACAATGGCATTGGTGGATTTAATAGCGACGGTAGCGAGTACATCATCACCACCACAACGACGCAAATGCCGCCGTTGCCGTGGGTAAATGTGTTGGCAAATGCGCAGTTTGGCAGTGTCGTCACCGAACGCGGCATGGGCTACAGCTGGAGCGAAAACGCGCATGAGTTCCGGCTGACGCCCTGGAGCGATGACCCGATTGGTGCCAGCAGTGGCGAAGCATTTTATTTACGCGATGAGCAAAGCGGACAGTATTGGTCGCCCACACCGGCGCCCTGTGCGAGCGAAACGCCCTACACCACGCGCCATGGTTTTGGTTACAGCGTATTTGAACACCGGGACTTCGGCATAGAAACCGAATTGACGGTGTATGTTGATTTGACTGAGGCGATCAAGTTTTCGGTGCTCAAAATACGCAATATCTCCGGGCGAACGCGCAAGCTTTCTGCAACTGGTTATGTTGAATGGGTGCTTGGCGATTTGAAGGGCAAGACTGCGATGCACGTGAGCACTGAAATTGACGCCACCAGCGGCGCAATTTTTGCGCGCAATCGCTACAACACCGAGTTCGCCGGACGCATCGCCTTTTTTGATGTCGATGATCCGGCGCGCACTTTGAGCGGCGATCGTAGTGAATTTTTGGGCCGTAACGGTTCGATCAAAAGCCCTGCCGCGATGGCGCGTGCTTGGCTTTCTGGCCGTGTAGGCGCAGCCCTAGATCCGTGCGGTGCGATCCAGGTTCCGTTTGAGCTAGCCGATGGCGCTGAACGCCAGATTATTTTTCGCTTAGGCGCGGCCACCAATGTTGAGGCGGCGCGCAGTTTATGTTTGCGCATGCGCAAATCTGGCTCGGCGCGCGCGGCGTTAGCAAGTGTGCGCCAGTACTGGCGGCACGCACTATCCGCAGTGCAGGTACAAACGCCGGATCCGGCCTTTAACGTATTGGCAAACGGCTGGCTGGTGTATCAAACGTTGGCGTGTCGCTATCTAGCGCGCAGTGGCTTTTATCAGTCCGGCGGCGCGTTCGGTTTTCGCGATCAGCTGCAAGATGCGATGGCCTTGGTGCATGTTGAGCCAGCGCTGGTGCGTACGCACTTATTGCGCGCGGCGGCGCGGCAATATCCCGAAGGTGATGTTCAGCACTGGTGGCATCCGCCCAGCGGTCGTGGCGTGCGCACACGCTGCTCGGACGACTATTTGTGGTTGCCGCTCGCCTGCTGCCGCTACATCACCATCACTGGCGATGCTAGCGTGCTTGATGAGCCGGTAAGTTTTCTAAGCGGCCGCGCCCTGGGGCTAACGGAAGAATCTTATTACGACCTACCACAGGCATCGGCGGAATCTGCCAGCCTCTATCAACACTGCGTACGCGCCATCGAAAACGGTTTGCGCTTTGGCGTCAATGGCTTGCCGTTGATGGGTTCTGGCGATTGGAACGACGGCATGAATTTGGTCGGCATCCACGGCAAAGGCGAAAGCGTTTGGTTAGGCTTCTTCCTTTATCAAGTGCTGCTGGAGTTCGCAGTGCTGAGCCGGGCACATAACGACAGCGAATTTGCTGATCGCTGCACGCGAATTGCTGGCGCGCTACGCGAGAATATCGAAGCCAATGCCTGGGATGGCGCTTGGTATAGACGCGCGTATTTTGATGACGGCACGCCGCTGGGCTCGTCAAGCAATCGTGAGTGCAGCATTGATTCGATTGCGCAAAGCTGGTCGGTATTGAGCGGTGCTGGCGATGCTTCCCGCGTACACCAAGCGATGAATTCGCTTGATCAACGCCTAGTTAAACGCGATGCCAAATTGGTGCAACTGCTGGACCCGCCTTTCGATCCCTCAGCGTCGAATCCGTCAAATCCAGGGCACGAATCAGTTGCAGCGCAACACCCGGGCTATATCGCGGGCTATGTTCCGGGCGTGCGCGAAAACGGTGGGCAATATACGCACGCGGCGATTTGGGCGGCGATGGCATTTGCAAAATTAGGTGACAGCAAACGCGCGTGGGAGGTGCTGAATATGATCAACCCAGTCAACCATGCGAGTAACGCTGCGGACTTGGCCATTTATAAAGCCGAGCCTTATGTCGTGGCTGCGGATGTGTACGCAGTCGCGCCGCACACCGGCCGCGGCGGCTGGAGCTGGTACACCGGCTCGGCCGGCTGGTTGTATCGATTGATGTTGGAATCATTGCTTGGCCTAACGCGCACGGGTGATCGTTTGCGCATCAACCCATGCATGCCACAGGAATGGAGCGACTATTCAATGCGCTACCGTTTTGGCGCCACTTACTACCAGATAAATGTCGCACGCGTACACGCCAGTGATGCGACTGCGGCAATGTACACATTGGACGGTGTCAAGATAGATGCAGCACAAAACAGCGTCGGCGTGCTTTTGCTGGATGACCAGCACGAACACGTGCTTGAGGTTCGGGTGCCTCGCTAGATGTTTTTTTACGCGATAGTGCAGAGCGAGATTGCCATGACTTCAACCTAAAAACCGCAGTTGACTGCTACCTAACTCCGTTGGAGCTAGGAATATGTTGGAAATTTTGAGTATTTCGAAGTTCACATTTTGGGTGAAGGTCGCCACGAGCAAAATTGCCCACTTTTTGACGCTCCATCGATGATGTGTACGAATTGAACGAATTGCGCGCCGCAGAGCTTAGACTAGCGGACATGCACAACTCGGACTCAGCAAGCGACCCCGCTGAGAAAACTAAAGCACTTGAGTTTAGAGCGATGCACATTCAAAAAGCGGCGGAATTGGCGGAGCGCATCGCGGCGCTGAAGACGGCGGCGTGAGTTTGAGATAAGGCGCTCAGTCGCATCCAAACACTGCGACCGAGGCCTGCCGCTTTTAGTTGAACTTCAGAGTTTGAATGACTCAGCTAACAATCGTTGAACAATTCTTCCAATTTCCTCTTTGTCTAGCTTTACTATTTCAACGAGAGGGTTCTCCAATATTGGGGGATTGGTCGTTACTTTGAAATGACTTCCGCCAGGATGAAAAATCTCAAGGTTACAACTTCTTGGGCCTTTCGAGACTCTCAGGGATGCAAGTGGAACTGCCCCACTGGTTGATAAATTATTTAGATCACAATCAAATCCATTTACCTTTGCAGCTTGCTGGATTTCTTTGATTGCCGGCTTTATCACTTTTGTGATTTGCTCCGAAGCAAGAAGTTCATCTGCCTTCCTTTTTGCTACAGCCGCGATCAATGCTTCTTGTTCATTCTGCTTTTTTTCACTCAATTTTTGCGCGATCGAAGAAAATGTTTCGTTCCACATAACAGCCTCCTAGTGGCTTTGACGTCCCAATGGGTGATGGGGCATGAACTTCAAAATTCAACTATGGCAACATCGATTTCTTGCGATGAAGAGCTAGGGAAACAAATGACAATCCATAGCGAAGGCGTGAACGCCACAAAAAATTTTGATAGTCAACAGCAAAAATACATAGACAAGTGGTGGCTTGATACCGGGCACAACTGGAGTCAAAAAGATGCAATCGATGCGGCTTTTTCGCTGGGTATCAAATTTGGGTTTGCGCAGATGAAGCGGCGTGGGCAAATTTAACAACTTTTAAGTACCCGAAGCAAAAAGCCCGCGATTTGCGGGCTTTTCATTTTTTAAACAAGCGGTAGATGCCGCATTTGCTTTAGGTTTGGAGCCTAGGGAAATAATTTAGCAAAAGCCGACACCGTCCGAATCATGTTCGCCTGTATGGGCGGCAAATCAGCAAGCACAGATTCGAGCGAGTGCCGTTTTGTGCTCGCCGCGCGAGCGATCATCGCGCGAAGCTCTCCAACGTAGGGGCTAATATTCATCTCAGCTTCTAAAGCGAGTAGCTTCGCTCCAGTTTCGCGCGCGTTCTCCAGGCTTACTTTTAGGTTCAAATTACTATTGATTTCGTCCAGAACCTGCTGTTCGTATCGCGAATATTGTTCCTTGAGAAAAAGTGCGAGACTCGCTTTTTTTACGAGAAACTCCATTTCTTTTTTTTGCGCTTCAAGATCAAGAAGCTGATTTTCGCTTTTTGCTCGCGCGAGCTCCAATTCCTTGATGCCTTCCAACGTTTGAGTCATCGATTTAAGCGTTTCGATGTCGATTGCCTGAATGTCCGCTCT
>JAYVAQ010000202.1:0-10648 GCA_043750875.1 Rhodanobacteraceae bacterium | reverse complement strand
GCCGCCCAAAAGCGCATCGATAGCACGGGCTTTCAGCCCTTAATGCCCACGCGATTTTACCTGGGGCGTTGCCCCAGGCTGATATGGTTCGCGCCGTTGGCGATGATAGTTTCATAGTCAATTTGAATGAGGGACCGGGAAATGCCAGCGGGTTTTGGGCCGCTGGCATTTCTGGGCCTGCGGCATTGTGGTCCTGAGGCCTCGGCACAGATTCACGGTTCTCTAAAACCGATTACTCCCAAGCATCACCAAAGTGCAATCCTCAATCACCTCAATCCCCGCGTGCCTGAGCGTATTTCCCAGTTCAATATTCTCACTACCCGGATTAAATACAACTCGCTTAGGCTTAAGCTTTAAAATTTCCTCGCTCAAACCATCAGAAATTTTTGCACCTACATACATCACAACGGTGTCAACAACTTGTTGGATTTCCGAAACACTTCTTAGCACCGCTTCCCCATTAATAGCGGAAATTTTTTGGGTTTACCAAAATAGTCTTATGCCCAAATTTTTCTAGCATTTGTTTTGCTTTATAAGCGAAACGACTCGGATTATCAGAAGCACCTAAAATGACGACAGTTTCTTTCATAATTAAATAGCCACCTTTTAAAAGCTTTATAAATTATGACGGACTTAAGCGATTCTAGATAGTGAAATATTGCGGGGTTGCCAGCACGTTGTTGGTGACCTGGAAGAGTTGATTGATAAAGCTAAGGAAATTAGCCAGCGCACGCTGTTTGGGATTGGATTTGACCGTATTTTGAAGAAGATTTAAGTCTAAATTGGGTCATTTTTTATGCCGCGCCTGCGGTTGGGCGTGTTTGCTTTTTATTTGTTTTGTCTCGAATTTTCGTCGAATTTGATAGGGAAATAAGAAAATGCCAACGGATTTAAGGCTGCTGGCATTTTTAGGTGTGAGGCGTGGGTGTCCGGCTTTGTTGGCTTACGTTGATTTGAAACCCGTGCGTGCCAAGATAGCGCGATGCCGTCGAATGCCGCGTGGTCGGCTAGATTTACTGGCACCAACTTAGGTCTTCTATAGAGAGGTGATCAATTGCTGCACGGCGGATGCCTTCCAGACGATTCCAATGTCTGATTCGGCGTTTATTCGACCACTATATATGCCGATGAACTTCGATACGGGTCCACTAAACGCGGCGCTCCCACCCTCTTCCATTGCAACCATGCCTCCGCTTCGGTAGGCGATGACTGGCGAGCCTGATTGCCCCTGCCGACTGCGGCAGTCGATTAGCTGAATGGGTAGGTCGTTGAAATCGACCACCGGCTCAGATGCGAGAAAGCCAGTGGCCCAAACGGCGAACGCACCTCCGGCAGACATTCCAAATGGGAAACCAATCACACTTACAGTATCTGCTGCGCCGACAAATATGGCTGGCCCAGGATTGGCAGGGTCATAGGGATAAACCGCAACGTCGGCCAAATCCGTGAGTGGAAGAGCTACGAAATCTGCTTTCGCCCCGAGAGCTGGGTGTTCACGCCAACGCGGAGTCTCGCCAACGTACAAGCTCTCTTTCTTTATCAGCCACTGCCCTAAGAAATTCTTACGGTTATGAACAATAACGATCTCATTGGGTATGCCACAAGTTGGCGATAAGGGAGCATTTGTGTCCTGGCGGCGACCTGTCACGTTGTGCCGATTTGTTATGAGGTGTGGGCCTTTTGCTGTTTGAACTACAAAAGCTGTGCCAGTCGAAAGGGATTGCCCGTTGAACTGCATTTCAATCAACAACGATTGAACCGATGGCTGGGCGATGTTTGCCATTCGAGACCTAAAGTTGATTTCAGCCGACATGCGACCCGAAAAGCTATGGTAGCGCGATACCGCCGAATGCCGCATTGTAGGCCTGCAATATTTAGCTATGTTTCCGGAGCCACCTGCGCCACGATTCCAGCTGGAAAGAGAACTGGAAGCCGCGCGAGCTGCTCTGATAGCTTCCAATTGGCGGGCTTGGCGTGTGGTGAAAACCAGTTTGCGGCAGTGTTAAGCCACTTCTCTCGGTGGCGGAGTGCTGAGGCCACCGTTGCGTCTTCATAGCCGAACTCCACGTCGCAGCAATCACAGATTGAGAAGTCCGGGTTCTTTCCGTCGGCGCCCCAAGGTGACTCATCACCCAGTAGCACACCGCAGACATGGCAATAGACGCCATCCCTTCGCCCCCTCACCACTCCCAAACCAACTCCCCCCAAACCAATCGCTCACTAAAAACCGTATCCACGCGTCGCCCGGGTGGCACACGGGTGATATAGCGCTGCTCCGCATCGGTGGCGTTTTGCACGGAAACGCGTAGCGACAGTGGGGCGGATAGCCGATGCGTTAGGGCAAGATCCAAGCGGTTGTAGCCGGCGACTTGATCGGCTTCTACCTGACGGGTACCGACATGCAGCAGGTGCGCGCCAAATTGCCAGCGCTCATGTGCACGCCAGAGCGCGCTTAAGCTGCTGTTGTTTTTCGCCGCGCCAAAGCTTTCGCCGCGCCGTTGCCCCATTTGTATTCTCGGATCGGCGGTATCGGCCAAGCTGAAATTTGCTCGCACTTGCAGGGTTTCGGAAAGCTCGTGCTGATATTCCAGCTCCAGGCCTTTGCTCTTTTGCCCAGGGCTGTTTTGATGTCCAGGTGGGCCTCCGGGTGGTCGGCGGAAAATGGCATCGGGCACGCTTGCGTTAAAGACCGCAGCGCGCAATTTGCCGGTGCCAAAGTCATAGATGTAGGCCAGCTCGCTGGTTTGAATGGTTTCAAAGTCCAAATTGCCGTTGGCAATGCCGGTGCCTGCGCTGTAGAGCTCAACAAAAGTCGGGGTACGAAAGCCGCGTGCATTTTGCGCTTTGAAGGTATGCCGGTCGTTGATCCGCCACACCAACGCCGCGCGTGGCGTCACTTTGGAATCCACGCCTTCTAACTCGTCCAGGCGCACACCCAAAGTCGCGCTAAGCCTTGGGTTGAAGTCGATTTGATCTTGCAGCATCACCGAGCTTAAGCGGCGCGAGATGTCTTCAACACGGACATTTGGATTCCTGGGTTGCCCAGGCTGGGGCATGGCCGCAGGCGAGTCGGCAAAATCAATGGTTTGTTGGATACGTGAGACTTCAAAGAGCCACAGCTGCGGGCCGAAGCGTTTTTCGCCGTTGAGCGCATAGCGCCATTCGTGCCCTTCGTAGCGGGAATTACCGAATTGAGAATCGACATTTTGCCGACCCATACTAAATCCCAGCTGCGCAGAATCCTCGAACTGCCAGGATTTTTGCAACTGTAGGTTGCTCAATATTTCATGCCGGTCACGTGGGCGCGGCGGCGGTGGCGGCGGTGGCGCTTGTCCCGGCGGGGGTGGCGGCGGTGGTGGTGCTATTTCGCGTCCGATATCGTGATTAAAGTAATTACCTTGCAGCACAAAACCGGCGAAAGACCAACGGGCATTGATAAAGCGGCGCTGTTCTTGATCACTAGGGAAGGCAGAATCTTCAGCGATATTGCCCCGAAAATTCGAGGCGTTGAAATCGAGTTGCCCAGCCTGGCCCTGGACGCTGTGATTCACCGCCAGCTGGCGATTTTGCTCGGAGCCACCGGCCAAACTGAGCTGCGAACGGTCGCTGCGGGTGATGATATTGACCAGGCCGGTAAAGGCGAAATCGCCATAAAGATTGGACCCTGGGCCACGAATCACTTCAATGCGATCCACCTGGGCGATCGGCATGAGCAAAATGGCGCTATTGCTGGCGCTGGTTTCTGCCGCCATATCCAGGCCATCGACCAGGACTTTGACATTGCCGGAATTAAAGAAGAAATCGAAGCCGCGCACCCGAAGCGTCGCATTGCCATCAAAGTCAACATTCGCCTCAATGCCCGGCACCAAGGTCAGCGCGTCTAATACCGTGCGTTTGCCGAGCAATGCCAACTCATCACCTTGCAGCACGCTGACTAAACCCGGCACAAAGTCGGCATTTTGTTTACTGCGCGAAGCGATTTCGGTTTCCTCGGAAAGGGTGGCCAATAGCTCGCTTTCCTCATCTTGGGCATGTGCAAGATTGCTGCTTAAGCTCAGCGCGCACAGTGCCGAACACAGCGCGGTCTTAAGCCGCCATCGATTCAAAAAATACGTGCTCATGCGCTCTCCCCCAAGCTTGAATTAGACGCCAATACTTGCGTGATCTCGCCATTTGCGGCGCGCGCGCAACAGCGATTGCGGCCTTGTTGCTTGGCTTGATACAGCAAAACATCCGCGGCTTGCAACAACGCCATCGGGTCCGCTTCAACGCTGCGTTCAAGCGCGCCTAGGCTGATGCTCACGCGCTCGCCTAGCGGCGAATCGGGGTGCGCCAACGCCATCGCCGCCACTGCATCCAAGGCGCGCTGCGCGTGCTGCACTAGGTTGCCGCCTTGAATCAATACCGCAAATTCCTCGCCACCCAAGCGCGCCACCAGCTCGTGTTGACGCTCGAATGTTTGCTGCAAGCTGCGCGCAAGTTGCCTTAAGCATTCATCGCCCGCACTGTGTCCGGCGCGGTCGTTGTAGCGCTTGAAATAATCGACATCGATCAGCAAAAGCTTCAAATGCTCGGGCGCTAATTCACTGTCAGAGATCGCCCAATAACGTTGAATTTGTTCATCGAATGCGCGCCGGTTGGCGATGCCGGTTAAGCCATCAATGCGGGCCCGCTGCGCTTCGAATTCGCGCTGACGCTTGAGTTCCAAATGCGTGCGCACCCGTGCGCGCACGATCGCGGGGCTAAACGGTTTGGTGATGTAATCCACCGCACCCATCTCCAAACCGCTGGCTTCCTCATCAATCTCATCGCGCGCGGTGACAAAAATCACCGGAATTCCGTGCGTAATCGGATCGGCTTGCAATTTAGCGAGTGTCGCCAAGCCGTTCATGCCGGGCAAAACCACGTCCAACAAGATTAAGTCTGGTTGCGCGCTGTGCGCCAATAACAAGGCTTGCTCACCGGTTTTGGCAAAACGCAGCGCAAACGGTGCTTCTGGGCCAGCGCCACCCAGCGCTTGCGCCAGGCTTTGGATATTGGCGCTCTCATCATCGACGATCAAAATACATTTACGGTTCATAGCTTGTCACCAGATAGTGTTTCACCAGATCGATTGTCACCAAGGTTTGCGCGCAAACGCCCGAGTTGCTCAAGCGCTAGTGTGTAGTCCAGTTGATCAATGGCCGCAGCGACCGGCTGCAATAGCGCGAGCAATGCCGGTTGTTGCAAGGCCGGAGTTTGCGCCAGTGCGGCGCGCAGTTGCTCGCCCGCCTGTAGATCCATCTGCATCAGCGCGTTTTGCAAAGCGCTATAACTTGTACCCGCCAACCAATCGCGCAAGATCAGCGCTTGGTCGCGGCTTATGGATGCGGGCGCTTGCATGGACGTTTGGCTGGCCGTTTTTAGAAGCTCGGCACAGGCCAACAAGGGAGTTAGCGCTTGCTCAAACTGCAATAGTGCGGCACCGGTTGCCAACTGCGCGCGCAGTTGCTGTTCAAGCGTCGCCGCAGCTTGCGTCAAAGTCTTGGCGCCCAATGCCGCCGCCGCACCGCGCAAGGTGTGCAACATGCG
This sequence comes from Rhodanobacteraceae bacterium, assembly GCA_043750875.1. GTDB lineage: Bacteria > Pseudomonadota > Gammaproteobacteria > Xanthomonadales > SZUA-5 > JANNYA01. Next base: position 5,077 of record JAYVAQ010000202.1, on the reverse strand, counting down.
CTGTTCGGCCCCAGAATGCGCCTCGGTATGAAGCGCCTGCAGCTGCGTCATCGCATGGTTGTGTCGTTGACAAAAGTCCATAAGCAAGCGCTCTAGTAATTCTTGATTGCCGCCCAAATTGCGCAAACCATAATGCCAATCGATGCCAGCCGCTTGCCAACGCACGCCCGCAGCTTCGTCTGCAGTAGTGAACTCGCTAGTCGCTGTACCCAGTGGGTGCGAGTCAAACTGATGTGGCACTGTTCCGCACACCTTAGTTTTCAACAAAAACTCGTCATCCCGGCGCACGCCGGGATCCAGGGAGCTATGCGAAAACCCATCCTCAAGGAAATGGATACCGGCGTTCGCCGGTATGACGAGTTTCGCTGCTTGATCCACATCAGTTTGGCGCGCACCCGCACTCAGTTGACTGGTTGCGGCTACGCTTGGCATAAAGCGCTTTAACACCGTGATCAGTTCGGCTTCATCCAAAGGTTTGCACAGATAATCATCCATACCTTGTGCCAAAAACCGTTCACGATCACCGCTCATCGCGTGCGCGGTTAACGCCACGATCGGCAGATCTGCCAACGCTGGCACGGCTTTAATTCTAGCGGTGCTCTCAATGCCATCCCATTCCGGCATTTGGATATCCATCAGCACCAAATCAAAAGCCCCTGGCTGCTCTTGCAATAGCGCGAGCGCCTCTTTGCCACCCGTTGCGGTATGCACGACAAGTCCAAGCGCTTCCAACAAGGCCTGCGCCACTTCTCGGTTAATTGGATGGTCTTCAACGACCAATACCCGGCCCTGCAAACGCCCCGGCCAGGGCTGGGTTTGCCGCGTATCAACATCACTTTGTGCATCTGCCAGCGTTACTTCAACTTCTGGCTCGTGCACTTCATGCATCGGTAATTCAAAAGCAAACTCGGAGCCTTTGCCCAGCTCACTATGACATTGCAAGGTGCCGCCCATCAGTTCCACTAAGCGCTTGCTAATGGCAAGCCCAAGCCCGGCGCCGCCGTGCACACGGGTATCGGATTCATCCACTTGGCTGAAAGGATCAAATAAGCGCTTTTGATCTTGCGTGCTGATCCCCACACCCGTGTCGATCACGGCAAAACGCACATAGACCGGTATGCCCAGGTTTTTTTCAACTTGGGTTTTTGCATCTGCAGGCGTTGGCCCAGGCCGCACTTGGATCTGCAAGCGCACGCTGCCAGCGTCGGTAAACTTGATCGCATTGATTAACAAATTAACTAAAACCTGCTGCAAGCGCAGGACATCGCCATTTAAATTGAGCGGCAGCGCAGTTGCGTCGGGAAATTCCAGTGCCAACGATTTATCCGCCGCACGTTGTTGCAACATGTGCTGCAAGCTACGCAAAGCGTGGCGCAAGCGAAACGGTGCGTCTTGAATCGCCAACTTGTTCGCTTCGATACGCGATAAATCCAAAATGTCGTTCAACACGCCCAATAACAGCTTCGCCGATTCCGTTAACTGGCTCAACATGCTTTGTTGTTTTGGCAATAAGGTGGACTTTTTCAATAGATTCGCTATGCCTAAAACCGCGTTCATCGGCGTGCGAATTTCATGGCTCATATTCGCCAAAAACTGGCTCTTGGCGCGGCTGGCCTGCAAGGCCTGATCACGCGCCAGCTCGATCAATTCGGCGTCGCGTTGGCGCTGCGCCTCGTGCCGGTGGATCAGCCAGGAAAAACCGGCCCAGAGCAAGCTCAAGCAGGCCGCCAGCAGCAGCGCCTGCAGCAGCATTTGCCGTTGCACATCGGCTACGAAACGCTCGTAAAAAGCGTTCGACACCCACAGCTTGGCAATGCCGATCAGCTCGCCCGTGTCCGGGTGATACAAGGCAACCTCGCTGGCGTTGCCGCCTGTGGGCGCTTGTTGCGTCAGCCCGGCTAAGGTTGCGTCGTCTATGCCCAGGGCCTCGTTGTCCACCTCCAGCGATACCCCTTCAATCAAGGCCTTGCCGGATGGCCCTTTGAGCAGGAGCAGCTGATCCAACGCCGCTTGCATTTGGTTGCGCAGCTGCGTTGGGGGTGCTGCCAACGCTTGCGCCAACAGCGGCGCTTGCGACTGCGCCAACAAACTTATTTGCGCTTGCGCCTCACTTTGTAGACGTGGCTGCAGCGAATAGCGCCAATAGGCAAACAGCGTGACTTCGATCAACAGCGCAAGGGCGACAAAGATGATGCTTAAGCGCCAGAGCAGCGCCCGGCCTTGCGCGGCAAAACCTAATCGCAGCATGGCACGATCTGAGCTAATCATGGCAACACCTTGCTGACGCGCAGAAAAAATGGCTTCAGTTTCAGATTAAGCGCCTGGGCCCGGCGTTGATTGAGCAAAGGTTGCACCTTGGCTTGGATGGAAATGCCTGCGGTCATACCGCGCTCAACATGGCCTTCAAATGGCGAAAATAAAATCGTGCGGTTTTTTGCGCTCCAGTCCAGCCACTTTTTGAACTCCGCCTCGTTCGGCGCGCTCGCAAAAAACACCGCCACCGGCGCGGGCAGGCTACTTATCTGATTGAATTGCTGATAGCCGGTAATTTTCACCGGCAGCGTCTGGATCGCAGAACGTTGCGCATCCGTTTGCGAGGCAATCAATTCGTGCACATCCAACTGCAACGCGTCGCCTTTACCGATCACCCAAATGCGCAAGCCGGCGCGCGCTTTGGCTTTGGCAGTCAAGTCGATATCCGCCGCAAGCAGCGAACGAAAAATACGTGCGCCGGTGCGGACGCGGCGGTCTTCAAAACTATCGGCAAACGCCACTGCCACCAAATTGCAGGCTAACAACAACGCAAACAAGAGCATAGCCAAACGTGGCACCGCCCAACGTGGCAACCACCGCTTAGGCGCACGCACAGCCACTCGCTTGCGCGCGCTAGCACGGCGAACTTGGCGGTGGAGAAGCGAATGCGGCATGATCAAGCGCAAAGTTTTTGGGGAAACGAGTCAAAGTATGCGTGACAAATGCGCACAAAATAAGCAGAAACTCTGGCATCAATTTAGCGGGGATCAGCTTTGACACAATTGATTGGGACGTCACGCCAAGGCGTGACTCAATCCCCGACTAGCCTAGTCTTGTTTTTGGTTGAAGACGACGATATCCAGGCCGCAATTGCCGAAGCAGCGCTGCATCGCGCCGGTTATGCGGTGCGCCGCTTTGCCCGTGCCCAAGGCGTGGTGGAGGCGGTAAAACGCACGCCACCGGAGGCGGTGTTGTTGGATTTAGGCTTGCCGGATCAACATGGGTTCGATTTGTGCAAGGCGCTGCGCGAGGCCACCGCAGTGCCGATTATTATGGTCACCGCACAAGATCAACCGCTGGATCGGGTGCTGGGATTAGAACTGGGCGCAGACGATTATTTGATCAAACCCTTTCTGAGCGAAGAATTGGTCGCACGCGTGAAAGCGCTGTTGCGCCGGGCTGGCGGCAAATGGAGCCTGCGCACAACTTTAAGTTTTGATGACGCCGCTCAGAAAGCGCAATGGGGTGCGCAGCTGCTGCCATTAACCCGCATCGAATACCAGCTGCTCAAACGCTTGGCGCGCCATCCCGGCCACGTGCTTTCCCGCCAACAACTGTGCGATGCCCTCTACGACGCCGACCGCGACATTCTGGAGCGCACCATCGACAGCCATATCCGCAATCTACGCCGCAAATTGCATCAAGCCGCGCCCAAAAGCGAGCACGGCGAACTCATTGAATCGGTTTATGGCGCGGGTTATCGGTTTGATCCGGGCTAGCGTGGGCGGGCGCGGGAATCGAATGGCGGCAGGTTTTAGGCTGCTGCCAGATTTGCCGAGTGCAACTCGGCTTGCCGAACAGCTGAAATCCGGAATCCGGAATGACGATGGCGCGCTAGTCTGCTAGCTTTCGCGCTAGCAATCGAGGGATTCTGGGTGGTTATGGCTATTGGACACGAAAACGCTTCGAACGTATTGCTGATAGGCGCGCGGCAACTGGGCCGGCGTAAACCCTTGTTTGCCGACTACGCGTTGCCGCTCCCGGCGCAAGCGCAGTGCGGGACGCTGACACTTGGTGAACTATTGGGCTATGTGGTCCGCGCCGAGGTGCTTGCCTTTACTGAGCGTCAGAGCGAACGTCGCTTGCTCAAGGCGCTTAGCGAGGCGCAGCTGGCGCACGGGCTGCAGGTTGGCAAAGTGAGTTCCGGCGGCTCCGAGCTTGAGCAAGCAGTCGATGCGGATCAGTCGCTCGCCATCGCTGTGCAAGCGTTTCGCGATGGCCTGTACTTGGTCATTGTCGATGCGCAAGAAGTGCGCGACTTGACCACCGTTTTGACGCTACATCCCAATAGCCGCATGAGCTTTGTCCGCTTGACCGCATTGGTCGGTGGTTAAACGTACTTGTTTTGCTTTGGCAAAACATTCAATCCCAACTTGTTTTGCCTTGGCAAAACCTAAAACTCAAACTTCTTGATCCTGGGAAACACATGCTAAAACCTGAATTCGCCCAAGCCCAGCTCGCGGAATGCTCCAACGAGGCGCACTTACAGCTGCGCTTAGCGCGTGCTGCGGCAGCTTCCTCGGCAGTGGCAGACTGCGCTCGGGCGCTGACTGCGGACCATACACGCGGCTATAACCCCAATTTGCGCAAGTTGCAGCAGCAAGGTGCCCTGGCTGCCAGTGACCCCACACTGCGCGCGGCGCTGTTCGCGGTATTATTTCCGCAGCTGCAACATGCGTTGGAAGCCGCCTGGCAGCTGTGCGCGCGCCTGCCCTATGGCTTGGGCTATAGGCGGCGTGGCTTTCGCGCGCCGCAGCGCGAAGCGCTCGCGCTGCAACGCCGCAGCGTATGGCTGGCTGGCGTGTGTAGCAGCTTAGGCAGGCTCGACGAGGCGCAGCTCGACGCGCCATGGCTTGCCGCCTGGGCGGTGCATTTGGGATCACCTGTGGAACTTGGGATCGTGCTGGCCGGTGCGCTCGATTACGCTGGCGCGGGCGCGGTGGAGCTGTTGGAAATCATCCAGGACTGTGCCGCCGCGCGCCACCCAATCGGTGGGCCGGGCCAGCATGCGCTGCGTGCCTTGTTGTGCTGCGCGCGCCCAGAG
>JAYVAQ010000201.1:0-8794 GCA_043750875.1 Rhodanobacteraceae bacterium | reverse complement strand
TCCAAGGCGCGCCACTCGTACCTGGATAGGCTAACCAATTCACCTGCAGTGGTGCTGGGCGCAACGCAAAAAGCTCTGGGACACCGCCATCGCCAAAGCCGCGCAGGTCGAACAGCACGTCTATTTGTTGCTCACGTATTTTTTTAGCGCTTTGCGACGCTGGCAAATGCGTCAAATCGCAAATCAATTCCACGGCATTCGCTAGGCGCTGGCGAATCGGCCCGGCGTCGGTAGGCGCAGTCGCAAACAGGATCGTTTGCATGCGCGTGCGATCCAGCAATTCAAAAAACTCGACCGTTAGCAGGCCGGTAGGATGCTGACCAAAACCATTGCTGACGAAGCCGATGCGCAATTTGCGATCCGGCGCATGCAAATTAGTTCGGCTCAAGCCGCTAGGTGTCAAGCCACGATGCTTAGCCGCTGCCTCGAACGCCAGCCCGACCCCGCGCGCCACTTGCTTGCTCATCGTACGCGCACAGCTGAGCTGATCGAGCGCACTTGCGGGTTCTGCTAAAAATGAAAATGGCGTAATTCCGGGCACACCCAACCTGACCAACTCGAGCAAGCGCTCACTATTTGCAGCTAGCCCGCGCCAATCGGCCAGTTTGCGCTGGGTAAACAGCCGCTGTGCCAATGCGGTATAAAGTTTTGCATCCAGCGCCAAGGCGCGGTCAAACGCAAGCAACGCGCGCTTAGGATTCTGCAATTTGTCCATGCACAAGCCGACGTTGTACCAAAGCTTCGCAGACGCTGAAGCGCCGTCGCTCATTGCCAATTCCAAGGCACGCTCGAAACTGCGCAGCGCTGCTTGCCAATCGCCCTGCGCGTAAGCGCTGTCCGCCAACACGTACCACCCAGATTGCAAGTTTGGCGCACGTGCCACGACTTGGCGCGCCAACATCGCGGCCTCGGCGGGCTTTCCGGCACTGAGCAAAACCGCTGCCAGCTTTAATCGATGTTTGACATCAATCGGATCGAGCCGAATGGCCTCGTGCAATTGCGTTTGCGCCTCGCTAAGTTCGCCTAGCAACTCTAAAACCGCCGCCAATTCCGCGCGTAGCGTGCCGGATTCCGGTGCCAGCGCAATGGCGCGGCGCAAACCGCTGATCGCCGCATTGGGTTCACCCAGATGCACCGCAATGAGCGCCGCAGTGCGCCAGTGCTCGGGCTGGTTTGGCAATTGCTGAGTCAATGCATCCGCTAACAATTTCGCGGTGGCCAGATCGCCGCGACTCAACGCACTTTCCAACTCAGCAGCTAAGCTTGCAGCGGTGCGCAGCATCAACTTTCGGCGCCCGTAGAAAAGCTTGCAGGAACAGGCTCGGTGACTGCAATTGGCATCTGGCGCAAATCATCAACGCGCGCAAAACGCGGGCCATGCGACAAGAATTGCGCCAGCGCAGCAAGTGCTGCTTCGCTGCCAAAAGCCCGCGCCCGCACGGCGCCATCAGGCAAATTATTGGCACAGCCACGCAGGCCCAAGCGCAACGCTTCGCGCTGGGTCGCAGCGCGAAACCCTACGCCCTGAACCCGACCGCGCACCAAAAACTCCCGCCCATGCATGACCACAACACTCAAGGTTTTGTGATGGGCGTGCTGCTTGCGGCGACAATAATTTTTTCGATGTCTGCTCGCGTAACTGGGCCGAGTAATTTCTTCAATAGCGCGCCCTGGCGATCAAATACCAATGTAGTGGGCAGGCCTTTGGGCACTTCTAGCGGGGCTGGCAAAGCGGCGTAAACGTCGACTTTGGCGACCGGATAGCTCACTTTAAGTTTGACTAAGAATGCCTGCAATTCCGCATCACTGAGATCTTCATACGCCAAACCAAGCACGGCGGTGTCTGCGCGCTGACTCAATAGCTGAAAGTCCGGCATTTCTTTCACGCAAGGCTTGCACCAAGTCGCCCAAAAATTCACCACCACGAACTTGCCGCGCTGTGATTTGGCGCTCCAGCTCGTACCGCTGAGCGTTTGCAACGTAAGTGTGTCTAGCTGCATGATTTTAGGCGCGGCTTCCGCCGCTAGTATCGGCGTCGGTGTGCCAACGACTAAGCTGGCTAAGGTAAAACATAAAATTGCTAGGCGTTTCATCGAATCGGTATCCATTTGAGCTTTGCCGCACATGCTACCGCCAAGGTATAAGTGGCGTCGAATTTTCATTTGTTTTGCCTAGGCAAAACAAACCAAACCAATTTTGTGAGTTTTTATATGCATGCCGACATAGAAATTTTAGTGTTGTATTACTCACGCCACGGCGCCGTTGAAAAACTAGCGCGCTTGGCCGCGCGTGGTGTGGAAGCCGCTGGCGTAAGGGCGCGCATACGCACCGTCGCGTCCTTACACGGCAACTCGAGTGAATCCGGTGCCAGTGCGCCGATTGCAACATTGGATGATCTGCGCGAATGCGCTGGCTTATTGCTAGGCACACCAACCCGTTTTGGTGCCATGGCGGCGGCCATGCAAGCGTTTTTTGAGTCCACCACGCCTTTATGGCTATCCGGCGCGCTGGTGGGCAAGCCCGCCGGAGCATTTACCTCGACGTCAACCCAACACGGTGGCAACGAGGCTACGCTATTAGATATTTTGCGGCCACTGTTACACCACGGCATGCTGCTGGTTGGCCTGCCGTATACCGAAAATGCCTTGTCTGAAACCACCAGCGGCGGCACGCCCTATGGCGCAAGCCACGTAGCTGGCAACGCCGGCAGCGCGCCGATTACGCTCGAGGAGCGCACACTGGCGATGGCGCTGGGAAAGCGGGTTGCAAAAACGGCGCTGGCATTGCGGGGCAGCGATCTGGCCTAAGACGCACTTGATCTAAGGCGTTGAAGCCCTATAAACGTTGAAGCCGTAACAAACGTTTAAGCCCGATAAAATAGTAATTCGAGGAGCAGTTGCTTTGCCTAATATTCCATCGCAAGCCAAAGCTGCTTGGATAGACACCACGATAGACGTCCAAATCGCGCAAGCGCTAAACGAACATTGCGCCTGCATCACGCTGGATCGTGAAAAGCTCAAATGTGAATTGGCGCGCGAGTTTGCCGCTTTTACAGCAGAAATTCCCGCGTTAGCGATCCAATCTGTAGGATCTTTATTTTCCGATACCACCGTGTTTGTTAGCAGTGCCGACTTAAACCAGATCAAACAATTCATCGCTGCGCATCTTCGGATCACCGCCCTGCCCGGCTGGCGGCATGCGGCGCTCAGTGATGCACCTGAAATCGCAAAACATGTGAGCGCAGCGCAGGGCGTTTTGATGGGCTATGACTTTCATTTGAGCCTACACGGCCCGCAGCTGATTGAAGTCAACACCAATGCAGGCGGCGCGCTGCTGAATATGACGCTGGCGCGCGCGCAACGGGCTTGCTGCGGCATCGTTGATGCAGAACAAACCCAAGTGCAAGATGCCGCCAAGCTGTTAGCTATGTTTCATTCCGAATGGCGCGCTGTTAAAGCGGATGCGCCCCTGCGCCACATCGCTATCGTGGACGAGTCACCAATGCAGCAGTATTTGCTGCCAGAATTTCTTCTATTCCAACGCATCTTTGAACGCGCAGGCATACGCACCAGCATTTGCGACCCACGCGCGCTGAGCATTGTGGATGCAACTCTGCAACTGGATGGCGTCGTGGTCGATTTAGTCTATAACCGCAGCACCGATTTTTCCTTTGCCACACCGGCCAGTACGCACTTGCGCACGGCATGGCTAGAGGATTTGGCAGTAATTACCCCACACCCGCAGGCGCATGCCCTATATGCCGATAAGCGCCTGCTAATTCGCTTGAGTGATGCTGATTTTCTCGCCGCAATTGGCGCAAGTGCCGAGGATATTGCGTTATGCCTGGCGCATGTACCGCATACGCAACGGGTAGATGCCGCCCAAGCGGAAACGTTTTGGCAAAGCCGTCGCGAGTGGTTTTTCAAACCGGCAGATGGCTATGGCGGCAAAGCTACCTATCGCGGTGACAAATTGACGCGGCGGGTGTTTGAGGAAATCTTGCTGGGCAATTACGTCGCGCAGCGCGTCGTCGCGCCCAGTCAAAGGGTACAAAATGTTGATGGCACGCAGGTGCAGTTGAAGAGCGATCTACGCGCCTACAGTTATGCCGGTGCGGTTTTGCTGTACGCCGCGCGCTTGTATCAAGGACAAACGACGAACTTCCGTACGCCTGGCGGTGGTTTTGCTTCGGTGGTGGAGATTCCAAACGTTAGGTGAGTAATCGAAAAAATTGAAGTTTCTAAAAAAGAGTTGGCAAATCTCAGACTTTCGCGGTGATACCAGAGTCGATAACTCCCGATATATTTATGTTGAAAACGCTATTTCTGGGGAAAACGTATCAGCAAAAACGCGAATTTGAAAAATATTTATTTTTTCTTGCGCGGCTGTACCAAGTAGGTTGATGCTTCGGAATGAAGCGTTGGTTGCAACGCAAATTGTGTCATTCCCGTCTAGGAAAACGAAGCCATTGTTCACCTGCTTGATAGTTCCCGGATCGAACAAAGCACTGTTCGGCACACACCGTGCCCCCGGCACTGCGACCGGGCGACATTAGCGTATGCGACAAAGAAGCGATCGCATCAAGTCACTTGCGACAATCTCGCAGTTTCACATTGGTGCTCTGAAGGTTCAGCCAGATCGATTGTTGATTGTTGTTGATGACCGCGAAATCGCGCTCGAACCTCGGGTTATGGAAGTGCTGGTGGCGCTCGCCGAGCGAGCGGGCGAAGTGCTCAGCGCTGAACAATTGCTCACCCAAGTCTGGCGCGGATCCTTCTATGGTGATAACCCGGTGCACAAGGTGATTGCACGCTTGCGTCGGGTCGTAGGCGATGACTCCCGTGCGCCACATTTCATCGAAACAATCCGCCAGCGCGGCTATCGCCTCATCGCCAAGGTTAACTTTCCCAATCACTACCGGCATGCGATGCAAGCCACAGCTTTGTCTGCGCGCAGCCCAGTGGATTACAACGCCTTTGACTGCGCTGATTCCGAATTGTTGTTGGGCCGCCGCCGGATTACCGGCGAACTATTCGGCGCGATCCGAGCGCAGATCGACAGCCAGCAACGTTTTGTTCTGTTCGTGGGCGGCAGCGGCTGCGGCAAAAGCTCATTGATACGCACCAGCGTTATTCCCTTGCTGCAACAAAAAGGTGGCTATGAGGGTTTGCAAGCGTTGTCAGTGGCGATTTGTGATTTTGCTGAAGCGCGCGGAGGCGACGTTTTGATGCACCTCGCGGCGGCGTTGGCGGCCTGGCGGCTGGGTGAACGCCCGATATTTGCGGAGCAATCGCTTGCAGATATGGCACTGACTTTGGCGCAGCAACCCAAACTAATCAGGCATAGCGTGGAGGATGCCTTTCACAAATATTCTTCGAGTGCGCGCGTCGATCAGGCGTATGCACATTTGTTGCTGGTAATCGATCATGCCGAGGCGTTGATTGCCTCGCACAATATCGATACTGACGAGCGCGCCACATTTTCGCGCATCCTGCAAAGCCTATGCGAGACGCCGCGCGTAATGGTACTGATGATTACGCGCAGCGATTTTTATCCCAAGTTAATCGGTGCTATGCCCGACGTTGCAAAGCATGAGAGCGGCGGCGGGCACCTTGATGTGTTTACACGGTTGCGACCAAGACTTACGCACTAATTTAGATAGCCGGAGAAATTGTTAAGTTGATGGCGTACGCTTATCCATGCAGCTGCGGATCCTAGGATAATGGTCGTCCCAGCATAAATTCGCCAATCGACCCCTCTTCCATATAGGGCAGACCGGTAAGCCGCGCGAATCGATCCGCGTTGCCGGTACCCAAGCCACAGGCACCGATGTTCATCGCAGTGGCGACTAAATAAAGGGTCTGATAGATCACCCCGACATTTTTCAGCTGCGCGGCATAAGACATTCCGGTGTATTTCCAATTGAACCGATTGAAGCGGCTAGCAATGGTCAGCAGGATCTGCGGCCTACACATCATCGCGGTGGCAAGCCACGCCTCGTCGAGCATCGCTTCCATATCCGCGCAGGGGGCAGTGATGTGACAGAGCGCATGATTTTGCGGGTCGTAATAATACAAGCCGCGCCGGATCCCGACGCAGGCGTTAATGGTGAGATAGATCTCGTCTTCGTAGTTTGCGCCGCCGCTCGGGTGCGGCCTACTGGTGAAATCGCCATACTCATTCGAGTAACGGTGGCGATTGCGAAGAGTCCGCTACAGGAATTCACCCAGCTGCTCCAGGGTCAACGGTAGCAGGCTATGGGAACGCGTGGAGCGGCGCGATTCGAGTGCAGCGGTCAACGGCATATCGTGATGAAACAGATTTTGCAGATTCGGCACGAACAAGGAAATCACTTCGCCAGCCCACGGATTTGGCTTGACCGCTGGTTGTGGCGGCAATATGCCCTTGAACCGGAAAGTCCCGCCGATCGGTTTTTCGCTGCGCCCAATGCGACTGGAGCTGTGAAACAACAGGTCATGAAAGTCCCATTGGCGCTGCGTAGTGTCGGTATCTTCAATGCTCAGATGCTTTGCGTCACAAGGTAAAATCACCTGGGCTTTGGCCAGCATTGCGAAAACGCTGTCTGACTGATCCGTGATCGAGGCAGCAAATTCTAACGACGCGCGTGTAACTGGAGCGTTGAACTGGAATAGCAGCTGCATGACGGCTGCGTCTTTTATCGTTAAAAAACACAGCGCCTTTGGATTGCGCAGCACGATCTCGCCGTTGTGTTGGTGCAGGTAGCAAAATCGAGAAATCTTCCAGACTTGCGCGCGCAAATCGACATCATCAACAGGGTCAAAATCAGTACTGGTTGGCGCGAGAACAAGTGCAGGGGCGCTCCGTGCGCTTTTGAACTCAAGCAAGCCGTTGCTCGCTAGGCCGCTGACGATTGCACGCTCAGCGGCCACTGCATCGCATTCGGCGCCACCCTGCAAAGGTAGTCCATCGCCTTTAAGTGAAGTGAGTATTGCGTCCAGGGAAGACTGGTCATGCGCATTAAACATAGGCAAGAAGCGGTCGCAGTCGAGCGCGTCGGGTTGATCTTTTAAAGGTTGTTCTTTAAGGCAAGCGTACATGGGGCAACTCCAGCAGATGCAGCGTTTAGACGAACATGGCGATTGGATTGAGTTCGGATTCCGCACGCGGATGTTCCAGCCATTGCATCCGTACCGGCACCTCATACAGACGACCGGGCGCGAAGCGTGCCCAAAAGTGACGAAGTCCTGGCACGATCACTTTAACCACTGGCAATCCGACATCGACGCGCGTCTGATCCAAAATCAGTACTTCCAGGCCAAGTTTTTCCGCTACTGCGAAGCAATGTTCGACTTGCTGCTTGACGTCAGTGACATTGTTGGAGTTCGGCGCAATGATCGTTCGTTCCGTTTCCGAGGGTGCAAGATAGGGCTGGTTCGCGAGCGTTGCGGTTGTCCACCATTCGATACTGTCTTTGTCGTCAAAAGCATATTGCGCATCGCCATTGGCATTGAGAGTCATCACTGCCGGAATGAACTGGTTCATTTCGGTAACCGCCCGGTTGATCGCAACGCGCGCATCTAGATGCGCACCGAATCCCATGATTATGTCCTCGCGGACATGATCTGTGCGCCGATTGATCGCCGCGTAGGTCGGAATGCCGGTATCGCTGGTGAGATCAAGCACCCAGAACTCGCGCCCGGATGCGCGGAAGAATTCCCGTAACTGGTCGAAATACGGGTCTTCTAGTGCATCAAGATTTACCGCAGGACGCGGGAGCCGGTTGTACCACCAGATCGCCACGGCATCCCTTTCCACAAGCTCCAGAAAACCTTGCAGGATCGCGTCCTCAATACTGCTTCCTGCGGCATTTCCGTTGGAATCACCCCAGGCATAGAAATCTTCTTCAGAATCGCGAAATCCGTAATACAAATAAGACGTAGGCAAGTACTTCATGCGGCGTTCGCTGTGTGACCACAGCGGCGACCAACTGATCTGCGCGTTCTCATCGAACGCGCGCGGCACGACCTGAAAGCGGCTACCCCGCGCAAGCCATTGCTCACGCTCGAGGTACTGTTGCTCGCTAAACAGCGAGACACCGCGCAAGTCAACTGCGCGATCACCAAGTTCGCGAAAACTTGAAGTAATGCGTGCGGTCTCGTCTGCGCGAAAAAGGCCAGAATAGCGTTCCAGTGCCTCGCACAACGCGCTGGTGCGTGCCTGGGCGTCACTGCGCCCCTTGCCGGAACTGTGCGAACGCAAACCGTCTTTAAGGAAAAACAGCTCGTCGTTTTTCAGCGCGAAATTGTGACCAGCCATATAAACCCGCAGCGGCCCTTTGCCATTCCAGGGCGATGGGAAAATCCCTTTGACGATGCCGGTCACTTCGCTGACATGATGCGCGTAGCGATCAAAGGTCGCTTCCGGTGTTTCCAGGCGGCTTCCGTTCTCGGACACTGCCAGGGCTTGTCGTGACGTGAGGTGCACCGGTTTACCGGCAACATTTGCCGTCGCTGGATTGCCGCAGGCGGGGCATTGTGGCCGACGTACGACCGTGTGAAAACTGCGTTGTGTAGAAAATAAATCGAGTCCAACGATGCGCGATTCCAGCTCGACGTGGCGCCCTTGCGACAACCACTTGACCAATTGAAACGTCGTCTCTGCCGCTACTTGTTGTTCTGAAAGTGGAATGCGTGTTCTGGTGACTGGAAATGGATCGCGCTGGCCGGTCTTGCGCTGCACGTAGCTTTCCACTTCGCGGTTGTGTCGTAGACGTGATTCCAAACATTGCCAACATGCGGTGCGCCCTGGCACG
>JAYVAQ010000200.1:0-2287 GCA_043750875.1 Rhodanobacteraceae bacterium | reverse complement strand
GCCCCGCCTGCGCCGAGCGCGCCGACAAATAGCCGCGTCCGCGCTCCATAAGTGCTACGAAACCGATCTCATCACCTTCGCGCACACAACGTGCGACTTGCGCAACAGCGTTTTCTAGCGCTTTCAAACCCTGCTCGCGCGCGTCGTTAAGGTGTTGGATTTCAAAATATAGACGCGGGTTTTCTTCCGCAACGTTCGCGGCAATTGCTAGCTGACGATCAAAGGTGGTGCTAGATAGTTTGGCAAGTTTAGGTGCACTTTTGCCGGAATTCGCAAGCGCTGTAAAAAACGCGATGTTGAGCGCATGGCTTAATCCCAACACATACGCAATCAACTCGTCATGCTCGTTCAATTCCATCTCGACCAGTTCGGCACTCGTCGCTGCAAACAGCGCCTTCGCTTCGCGCACTGCGCCGGCATTGCCTAAATCAATAAAAATGATGTGCCGATCCGACAGAAGAACCGTATCCGGGCCAAACATCGGGTGCACCGAGCACACTTTTAAACCGGCACTGGCGGCGCTCAGTAGACTTTGCTTAAGCGGGGATTTGAGTGAGCCTAGATCAAAAATCAACGCACTAGGTTTCAATGCCGCCAGCTCTGCAATTAATGTGCTGCTGGCACGCAGTTGTGCTGCGACCACGATTACATCGACCTGCATAGCACTTTGTTGCCAGTTAGTGCTGGCGGTGAACTCTTCCGGGCAGCCGGAGGGATCGCTAATCTCAACGGCGAAGCCTTGCGCGTCTAAAAACTGCGCAAACCAACGCCCCATTTTGCCATTGCCGCCCAAAATAAGCGCACGTTTGTCGGTGCCTTCAGTAGAGTGATGCACACGACGCTGCTCTTGATTGACCAAAGACGCCTCAATCAATTGCTTCATCACGTTCTCGGCCAAGCTAGGGTTCAAGCCTGCGCTTTGCGCTGATGCGCGCACATTGGCCAGAACTTGGGCTTCACGGCGATAGTCGCGCAGTTGCTGACCGCTGCTTTCCTTGACACGACCAATCTCGGCGACGATGGCTTGGCGCTTGGCAATTGCACGAATCAAATCCGCATCCACGGCATCGAGCTCGGCGCGCAATGATGCTAAATCACTCATTTTCTTGGCTCATTTTTTATCCCCTGTAACGACTACTTCAACCACCTCAGCGAGTAAAGAAAGCTGACGATCTTTCAACTCGCGCGGCCAGTCGCGTTCCAAACTTTCAATTTCTTCGCGGAACGCTTGCACGTCTTCAAAACGCCTATAGACAGACGCAAAACGTACATAGGCGACTTGATCAATCTCTTTCAGTTCAGCCATCAACCAAGCACCCAACTGACTGGTAGGCACTTCGCGTTCGCCGGCCGTGCGTAGCTTTTTGACGACCACGTCGATGATGTTATCGATCTCAGTCAGGCCAATTTTGCGTTTTTCAAACGCGCGCTCTACGCCTCCGCGCAGTTTAGGCTCATGAAAAGGCTCACGCCGACCATCGCGTTTGATAATTACCGGCAACTTTAAATCCGCCGTTTCAAACGTCGAAAAACGCGCGTTGCAATTCGGGCACTCCCGCCTGCGCCTAACTTGTAGGCCGTCATCGGTCAATCTAGAGTCCACCACGCGGGTATCCCCGTGGCCACAAAAGGCACAGCGCATACAATACTTTCACTTTTTCAATGCCCGAGGGTAGCGGGTTCGAGGACTAGAAGTCGAACTAAACGGCTAATCCTTGATACTAGTAGCGCAAATGCTTCATCGTAGTCTTGCCGTCAACATCAACGCGAACATCAAAACGATCACCAAAATCCCCATCGCCAAGACTAGGCGCTTGACAACGGCAAAGCGCTGCCACAATTTCCGGCACGGTGTTGCTGTGCGCGACCACAAGAACTGCGCCTGGTTTCGCTGATGCATTCAACTGCGCGACAAACGTGGGAATTGCCATGCTTGGCGCATAAGTAGTAACTGGTAAACCATGATCAGCAGCACTAGGCTGCGCACTATATTGTGTGCGTTTGAAGGGCGTGGCATAGACTGCGTAAAGTGGCGCGTCATGCAATGCAGTTGCCAGGGCGGCAGCATGTATTCGCCCGACCGCACTGAGTGGCGGATCTTTGGCGTCAAAAATGCCATCGGCGCCCGCTTCCGTTGCTTTTTCGGCGTGTCGCACAACAATGTAGGTGGTGCTTGCGTCTGATGGCGGCTTTGGCGCAGCGACTAAAACTGGTGCTAGGGCTAGGGCTAGTAAAATGGCTAAAGTTAGTTTGATAGGGTTTTTCATTTAGTCTAATTTTTGGTCAA
>JAYVAQ010000199.1:0-9290 GCA_043750875.1 Rhodanobacteraceae bacterium | reverse complement strand
GGTAAAGCTGACCGAAGTGGGCTTAGATTTGGACTGGAAGGACGCGTTTAGCACCATTAAACGCCGGCTAGCCTATGAACGCCTCTACTTAGATGCCATTGAAGGCAACGGCACGCTGTTTGTGCGTCGCGATGAAACCGAAACCGCTTGGGCGTGGGTGGATACCATTTTAGCGGCGCAACGCGGCTTAGAAGTGCCACCGAAAAACTATCCGGCGGGTACGTGGGGCCCAAGTAGTGCGGTCACGCTGACGGAGCGTTTTGGCCATACTTGGCGCGAGTAGTGGCGGAAATAATCATGAGTAGTCAACTGCACGCCTACCCGACCAGCGCGATGATGCAAAAAGAGTGCGCACAAGCGTTAGAGCACCGCATCCGCATGGCGTTGGCGAAAAAAGGTAGTGCGTTTTTAAGCCTTGCGGGCGGTTCCGCGTTGGCGATTTATCGGCAACTTGCGCAGGCGGAGCTGGACTGGCGCCAAGTCAGCATCGTGCCCACCGATGAGCGCTGGGTTTCCCCAACTCATGCAGCGTGTAATTTGGCGGCGTTAAAAAGCTGTTTTGCTTCCCGCAATTTAATTCAGTGGTTGCCGCTGGTTCCGGATTTACCGCCTGAGTTTGACGGAGATGCCGGGGCGGCAAAGCCCAGCGCACACACCGCCATCAAAGCGCTAGCCGCGATGCCCATGCCTTTCGATGCGGTGCTGTTGGGTATGGGGCTGGATGCGCACACGGCATCATTGTTCCCCGGTGCCAGCCAGCTCAACGCAGCTCTAGATCCCAATGGCATTACCTGCGCTGTGGCAATCACGCCCATGCCATTGCCAGCCGAGGCACCCTTCGCGCGCATTAGTTTGACGGCCTCGCGCTTGCTGCATAGCGACGTGATTCTATTGGCTATCACCGGCGCGGCGAAGCGCGAGGTGCTTGCGCGCGCGCTGCTGCGTGATGACGAAGCGCTGCCGGTAAGTCGTTTCTTGCATGTGGCGAAGGCCAATTTGCAAATTTATTGGAGTCTTTAGTGAGTCGTCGATGCCGTTTGCGCACCGAACAAGCAGCGCGTTCAGATCAAGTAATTACCGAAAACCGATAACCGCTGCCGCGCACTGTCTGCACGTAATCCTGACAATTTTCTGCCTCTAAAACCTTGCGCAGGCGCCTAATGTGTACATCTACCGTGCGCTCTTCCACATAAACGTTGGTGCCCCAGACGTGATCGAGCAACTGCGCACGGTTATAGACGCGTTCTGGATGTGTCATAAAAAAATGCAACAAGCGATATTCGGTAGGCCCCAACGACAGCGCTTTGCCGCGCGCGAATACACGCTGACCGGCACCGTCGATCAACAGTTCTGCTTGCTCGACGCGCATTTCATCAATCAAGCCTTGGGTGCGACGTAACACGGCGCGAATGCGGCTGATCAGTTCCCGCGTGGAAAATGGTTTGACGATGTAGTCATCAATGCCCGAGTCAAGCCCAGCAACTCGGTCATCCTCTTCGCCACGTGCGGTCAGCATGATCACCGGGATCTCTTTGGTTTGCTCATCGCGCTTTAAACGGCGCGCGTATTCGATGCCGCTGGTGCCGGGCAGCATCCAGTCAAGCAAAATCAAATCCGGCAGCTGCTCGGCGATTTGCAGTGTGGCGCTGGGCACATCAACGGCGATCACCGGATCCATCTCGGCGCGACGTAACGCAAAGCTCACCATATCGCGAATTGCGGCTTCATCTTCAACTAGTAAAATTCTTGGCTTCATGGCGGCAATTAAACTCGTGATTTGTGACGCTGTTGTTACACCTTAATGTCTTTGATGCAATCTGCAATCAGGCCAAGACACAGTTGTGCGCTTCTGAAATAATAGCGTTCTTTTCGATTAATTCGGCGCGCCATGTTAGATCCAAGTTTATTACGTCAGAAACTGGCGGAAACCAGCGAAACCTTGCGCGCAACGCGCGGTTTCATCATTGATGCGCCCGCACTAGAGGCGCTCGAAGCCAAGCGCAAACAGCTGCAGGTCGAAACCGAAAACTTGCAAAAGCTGCGCAATGAGCTCGCAAAAAGAATTGGCCTTGCGAAAAGCAAGGGCGAGCCGGTAGACGAAGTTATGGCGCAAGCCGCGGCCATACCAGCGCAACTTAAAGCAAACGAGGAAGTTTTAGGCCAAGTTCAAGCGGAAATCGCAACGATTTCGCTGCGTATCCCGAATATTCCGCACGCTAGTGTGCCGGCAGGTGTTGATGAAACTGGCAATGTTGAAATACGTCGTTGGGGTGTGCCCAGAACTTTTGATTTTGCTGTCAAAGATCACGTTGATTTGGGTGCCCGTGGCCGCATGCTGGACGCCGAAGCGGGGGCCAAAATTGCTGGCGCGCGATTCACTGTATTGAAAGGCGGCCTGGCACGCCTACACCGGGCATTGGCGCAGTTCATGTTGGATTTGCACACCACAGAACATGGATACCTGGAGGTCAACGTGCCGCATTTGGTGCTGCGCAGTGCCATGCAGGGCACCGGCCAATTGCCAAAGTTTGAAGACGATTTGTTCGCGATCAAAAGTGATGCGGAAAATATTGCGACTGAACGCTTTTTGATTCCGACCTCAGAAGTGCCATTGAGCAACCTGGTTGCGGATGAAATTTTAGACGAGGCCACTTTGCCGATGCAGATGACCGCGCACAGCTTGTGTTTTCGTGCCGAGGCAGGCAGCGCAGGGCGCGATACCCGCGGCATGATTCGTCAACACCAGTTCGAAAAAGTTGAGTTGGTCCATATTGCCAAACCAGAACAAAGCTACGCGCAGCTGGAATTGATGGTGACGCACGCGGAAAAGGTGCTGCAACTGCTGGAACTACCTTACCGCGTGATGGCTTTGTGCGCCGGTGATATGGGGTTTTCCGCCGCGAAAACCTACGATATTGACGTTTGGCTGCCGGGGCAAGATTGCTATCGCGAAATTTCCAGCTGCTCTAATTGCGAGAGCTTTCAAGCACGGCGCATGCAAGCGCGTTTTCGCAATGCCGCCGGGAAACCGGAATTGGTGCATACGCTCAATGGTTCGGGCCTGGCAGTTGGGCGCACGATGGTGGCGCTGATGGAAAATCATCAGCAAAGCGATGGAAGCATTGCAATTCCTGCGGTTTTGCAACCCTATTTGGGTGGCAAAACCAGTATTTGATGATGAGTTTGCATTGCAACAAACTGCTGGCCCAAATTCCGCACTTTCACTAACCTTGCACTCCCTCAATCCTTAAAACCTTAAGCCGACCTCCATGAGCCAAATTAGTCAGGTGCACGCCCGCGAAATTCTTGATTCACGCGGAAATCCAACGCTCGAAGCAGAGGTGACATTAGTTTCAGGGCACCGTGGCCGCGCGGCCGTGCCTAGCGGCGCCTCAACCGGTTCCCGGGAAGCGGTAGAACTGCGCGATGGTGATAAAACACGTTATCAGGGCAAAGGTGTGCGTAAAGCCGTTGCCAACGTCAACGGCATTATTCGCGACGCCTTGCTTGGCTTTGATGCCAGCGCCCAACGTGCACTTGATGAAAAATTGATCGCGCTGGATGGCACGCCGAACAAAGCCAAGCTGGGGGCCAACGCATTGTTAGCCGTTTCCTTGGCGAACGCGCATGCGTTTGCTGCCAGCCAAAATCTGCCACTTTGGCGGCATATCGCTGGTGCGAAAACGCCGGTACTGCCATTGCCCATGATGAACATCATCAACGGCGGCGCACATGCCGACAATAATGTCGACATGCAGGAATTCATGGTATTGCCGGTTGGCTGCGCCAGTTTTTCTGAAGCTTTACGCTGCGGCGTGGAAATCTTCCATGCGCTCAAAAGCGTCTTACGCGGCCGCGGTTTAGCCACTGCCGTGGGTGATGAAGGTGGCTTCGCGCCGGATTTGCGCAGCAACGTGGAAGCGATTGAGGTCATTTTGGAGGCGATCAACAAAGCCGGATACAAAGCCGGGGACGATGTCATGTTGGGCTTGGATGTGGCGTCTTCCGAATTTTTCAAAGATGGCCGCTATCATCTTGCCAGCGAAAATCGTTATCTAAGCTCGGAGCAATTTTGCGAATACCAAGAAGCTTGGGTTGCGCAATATCCAATTATCACCATTGAAGATGGCATGGCCGAGAACGATTGGGCTGGCTGGAAATATATGTCCGAACGCTTAGGCGGCAAAATTCAGTTGGTCGGCGACGATTTGTTTGTTACCAACACCGCGATTTTGCAAGAAGGCATAGACAAAGGCATCGCTAACTCGATTTTGATTAAAGTCAATCAGATCGGCACGCTGACCGAAACGCTCGACGCGATTGCGATGGCGGATCGCGCAGGATACAGCTCAGTAGTTTCGCACCGTAGTGGCGAAACCGAAGACACCACAATTGCCGATTTGTCGGTTTCAACGACTGCAACGCAGATCAAAACCGGCTCCTTATGCCGTACAGATCGCGTCGCCAAATACAACCAGCTGCTGCGCATCGAAGAAGCGCTTGGGGCAACAGCTAGCTATCGTGGGCGCTCGGCAATTCGCGTCAAGCAATAGCATTCTAAGCGGTCGTTTTTCTCTTGCTAACGGCGGATTTCGTCCAATCATTGGCGCCGGATTCGGCGTCAACCGCCGCTGGCCGCAAGCTTTCCGGGCCGCGTGACTGGCAAGGTTTAAGCAAATCGATGCGCGCGATTTGGGGCGAATGCCAGGGTAGCGCGCTGTATCAAACGCGTATTGATTTGACCGATTTCGCGTCAAAATGTAGTTGCCCCTCGCGTAAATTTCCATGCAAGCATGCGCTGGGCTTGTTATTTATGGCAGCCGATGCGCCTACGAATTTTAGTGAAGCCGTTGAGCCGACTTGGGTCAGCGATTGGTTGGCGCAGCGCGGTGCGAAGGTTGCGGCAAAGGCTGAATCTGCTGAGACAAGCAAAAAGCCGGTGGACGAAAAAGCGCAGGCAAAGCGCGCTGACGCACGTCTTACGGCAATTACCGCAGGCATCAACCTGACCGAGCGTTGGTTGCACGATTTGGTAACGCAGGGGATCGCTGCGGTCAACTTAGATCGGCAGTTGGAGACGGCGGCTACGCGATTGACGGATGCCAAGACCGGTGCCTTGGCGGAACGTTTGCGCCAAATCGCCGCGTTGAGTGAGCAGCAGCAAAATCGGCGTGTTGACGAGCTGGGCTACTTGCAGCTACTGATCGATCTGTGGAAAAAGCGCGACCAACTTTCGCCTGCTTGGCGCAGTGAGCTGGATGCGTGGATTGGGCTAACGGAGCGTGAGGAAGAGGTTTTATCCGCCGGTGCCCGAGTGGAAGGCCAGTTTTTCGTGCTGGGCGCGACGGAGGTTGAGACGGATCGACTACGCGAGCGGCGTACATGGTTGTGGGATCAAAGTGCAGCACGCAGCTATATGCTGCTGGAGTTTTTATTTGGTACGGCACGGGGCGCGCTGTTGCCGCCGGGCACGCAACTCAGCGGAACGCTGGCCCTGTATTCCGGGCGCGCGCAGCAGCGGGTGGTATTGGGCGCTACGACTTTGCAATCCGAGGTGCCACCGCGCGTAGCGACAAATTTTGCCGAGAGTTTGCTAGCCCACGCAGCGCAAATTGCGCGCTCGCCGTTTGTGCGGCGAACGGCCAGCTGCGTGGCAAACGTAACGGTATGCAAGTTCGAGAAGCAGTTCTATTTGCGCGATATAAACGGTGCCGCGCTGCCCATTTGGTTTGCCGCCGGTAGCGGCAACATCAATCCCGCGCTGATGCTTTATTTAAGAACGGGCGGGGCGGCATGCACGATTGCTTTTAGCTTTGATGGATACGCGGTGGGGTTACTGGGATTTAGTGAAGCTTCGGCTAGTGCGCAATTTTTGCGCTGGGTAACTTTGTGAGTCCACGTCTACGTCCACATTCGCGTCCTCGTCCTCGTCATTGCGAGCGCAGCGAAGCAATCTCGTTTTTTAGTCGAGGCGCGTTGAGATTGCTTCACTGCGTTCGCAATGACGAAACTCTGGCTTCGTTAGCAAACTTACGGCTCTGCCCTTCGACAGGCTCAGGGCGAACGGATCTAATTACCGATTTGGATACTGCCAAGAACCATTCAAACTTAAAGCGAACGCATCTTCTGCGAATGGGTGCATCACAATGAGCGACTCGGTCCGACTCGCCGTGACCCTAGGCCTGAACCGCGCCGCAGGTTTTGAGCCGACCGAAACGCTGGCCCCGCAGCTGGTTAATCGCGGCCCTGCGGATGCTTTGCGCGCGCTGGCGGCGCACCGAATTTTATTGGAGGCGGCAAGCGTGCCGCTGCAGCTTGAGGCTGGCCTCCAAGCGCCCGAGGAGACGCGCCCGCTGCCGCGTCAATCGGGTGCGACACTGCTACAGATTATTTTTGCCACCGAGTCGTGGCTGACCCATGAAGCGCTTGATGTGTTAGACGCGCGTGGACTGCGTTTGCCGCATGCGGCGCTGGCGGCGGTATTGCACACGACCGACGCGAACCTGCGCACTAGAATTGCCAAAGTTGCTGGCGAGCGTGGCCGTTGGTTGGCCAAAACATTGAATGAATACCAGTGGCTATTGCAAATCGCGCACACGCAAAATGCAGCGCAGTTATCGTTGAGTTTCGAGGAAGGCCTGCTGCCCGAACGCGATGCGGCGCTGCGTGAATTGCGTGCGATTGATAGCGAGGCCGCGCGCGCTGCTTTACAAGCGGCGTTTGCGCAAGAAAAGGCGGACGTGCGCGCGCGTTTGTTGGCTGCCTTGGAAGTCAATTTGAGCGCGAGCGATGCGCCCTGGTTGGAAAGCCTGACCACGGATCGCGCCGCCAGCGTGCAGCACGCGGCGCGTTTGCTGCTGCTCAGTTTGCCGAATAGTGCGTTAAGACTACGCAATCGCCAGGTGCTGATAAATGCGTTGCGGTTTGATGCCGAGGGAATGAACTTAGAGGTGCCGGAAAGTTGGCCAAGTGAACTAGCAAGCGATGGTTTGATCGCACCCGCAAAAGGGCAAACAGCCTCGCGTGCGTTTACGATTCGCGTGTTGGCGTCAGTAACCGAACCATTGGATTGGCTCGCCCTAAGCGGCCTGGATCCGAGCAGCTTTGTCGCAGCACTCTTGCGCTACGCTTATTTCAAGGAAGTATTTGAGGGTTGGATGGAGCGCAGTGTTGAGTTGGGCGAGCTGGTTGAACCTTTAATTGCTGCTTTAATGTTGCAGACACGAAGTCTGACTTTTGCCTCTTTGGACTATCCACGCAAAAATCAACACCGAATTTTGCGAATCCAACTATTGAAATTACTTGCACGTGACGCTTGGCTGCGCCTATGGCCTGAGCTCTTGCGCGACGCAGAGCTGCGCCATTTCGTTTTTCATTTGCTGCCAAAGCCCTGGCCTGCCGAAATTGCGTTGCCGTGGCTGCAACAATTATCGGAGCGCCTGATCGATACACCCGACAGCCATATTGGCAATTATTCCCAGCGCGCTGAGCTTGAATCCGAGTTGCACGAAGCGCGGGCTGGCCTTGCTGCTGCGCAGTTCGCTGCCGCACTGGCGCTGAAGGTGTCGGACGCGCACTACTGCGCCAATCTTATTCAACAATTTCAACGCGAGCTTGAGCTGCGCGCCCGCATTTATTTGGAGTTTTATCCATGACCATTAATACAGGCCTTGAAAGCGTTTTACGCGCCCCAGCGGAGCAAAAGTTTGCGCACGAACTGGCCGCACTGGCGAAATGCGACGAACAAGCGCGCCCAGAAAAATGGCTGTTGAGCCCAAAAGCGGTGCGTAGCTATTTGCTAGGCACCACTTTGGAGGACGGCACGATCATTAGCGCCAAATATATTGGTGCGCCGCGCATTATCGAAATCGCGATTGCTACTTTGTTGACCGACCGCGCACTGTTGCTGTTGGGTGTGCCGGGTACCGCAAAAAGCTGGGTTAGTGAGCATCTGGCGGCGGCAATTTCCGGCGATTCAACGCTGATGATTCAAGGTACCGCCGGCACCGATGAGTCAGCACTTCGTTATGGCTGGAACTACGCCGAACTGATCGCGAAAGGGCCGTCGCCTAAGGCCCTGGTGGAAAGCCCAATGCTGCGCGGTATGCGCCAAGGAGCATTGGTACGGGTGGAGGAGCTGACGCGGATTAGCGCTGAGGTGCAAGACACCTTGATTACGCTATTGAGCGAAAAGACGCTGCCGGTGCCTGAGCTTTCCAGCATGATCCCGGCCGTGCGTGGTTTTAATGTAATTGCCACCGCGAATAATCGGGATCGTGGCGTCAACGAGCTTTCTAGTGCGCTTCTGCGTCGATTCAATACCGTAATTTTGCCGACGCCAGCCACGCTGGAAGAAGAAATCTCCATTGTCGAGCAGCGCGTTGCTGAGCAATCCATCGCGCTCAAATTGCCAGAAGTAAAAGGTGGCGTGGCGGCGGAAATTCGCCGGGTGGTGCAGGTGTTTAGGGAGCTGCGTTTGGGTGCCACGGCGGAGGGGAACAAAATCAAATCGCCTAGCGGCACACTTTCGACAGCGGAAGCGATTAGTGTGATGAATCATGGGCTTGCACTCAGCGCCTATTACGGTGATGGCAGCTTGCGCGCCAGTGATGTTGCCGCTGGGCTTATGGGCGCGGTGGTGAAGGATCCGGTGCAAGATCAGGCGGTATTCGCCGAGTATCTAAAAACCGTCGTGCGTGAGCGCGAGGGCTGGAAGGATTTGTATCGGGCGGTCAATGAGCTTTTGTAAGCCGAGCAATTAGCCTTACCATGACGCGCGTTTTCGGCATTCGCCACCACGGTCCTGGGTCCGCGCTAAGTCTGCGTGCGGCTTTGCAGGGCTACGCGCCTGATTGCGTATTGATCGAAGGCCCACCCGAAGCTGACGCGCTGCTAGCGCTGGTTGCTGATAGCGCTTATCAGCCGCCGTTAGCGCTGTTGTTATCGCGCGCCGACAAACCCAGCGAGGCGATGTTTTATCCGTTCGCGGAGTTTTCACCGGAGTGGCAAGCGATCCAGTATGCGTTGGCGCATGCGGTGCCGGTGCGCTTTTGCGATTGGCCCGCAGCGGCAGCGCTGGCCTACAGCGCCGCGCATGGCAAGGTAGAAGCTACGGATGCTGATGCACGTGATGATGAAGCCATTGATGCCGAGCCAGAGTGTCGTGAAAGCGAACAGCATGACTTGTTCGACGATCGCCTAGATCCGATTGCGCAATTGGCCAAAGCTGCAGGCGAGTCGGATCCGGAAGCGTGGTGGGATAGCTTGATTGAGCAGCAGCCGAACGATTT
>JAYVAQ010000198.1:0-5963 GCA_043750875.1 Rhodanobacteraceae bacterium | reverse complement strand
GGCGTCAGTGGGCTTAGCGATTTGTACTCTTTAGCTGTAGTGGCCTTTGAACTACTAACTGATTCGCGCTGCCATAACGGAAACGATGCGGTAGCGATTGCGCTGGCACAAATTGAACAGCCCCCGGCACAGCTTCCTGTTGAACTTGCACATTGGCAGGTATTTTTCGCCTGTGCGCTCAATCCGAACCCGCATCAACGTTATGCCAGTGCTGCGGCAATGAAGGCGGCATTGCCGATCGCGCGATCAAATATCGAATTGCCGTCAATTAAGCTCAGAGACAATTCAATGCTAAGCACTAGCTTGTCTAGTGCGACTCGAATTTTGCCCGTTACAACGGCACATTCGACTGGAAAAGTTCGCACAGCTTGGCTGTTGATGGCTTCGCTCGGCGTGCTGTGCGTCGGTGTGTTCGCCTGGTATATGTGGAATAAAAGCAATCAACAGCTACAGTTTGACAGTTTGCAAACCGAATTAACAAAAGTACCAGAGCACGCGGCACCCGAACTACTGAACAAACGCGCGACCAGCTTGACGGTGTCGCAAAGCACGATTCTCGCTGGCCAAATCATGCAGCGCATGCTGCGCACGATTCAACGCTTGGCGCTTGCGGAAGGCGATGCTGCAGCTAACTTAAATGCCATTGCACCCGCTTGGGATCGATTGGATGCTCTACGCAAACGATATCTGCTGCAAACGTCGCCCGAACTTGCAGCACTTGAGTCCTCCCTAACTCGACGAGTTGAAGAAACGCTTATTCTTGCCAGCGAACAGTTTGATCGTACGACCGCCCAGCGGGTATTGCCGCTTGCGCAAGCGTTAGCGCGCACGCAGGCCTCGCTTGCGCCTGTCATGCGACGCGCATCGGACATTCCAGAAATTGGCGGCGAATTTACCGACACAAGCGGCATTAAAATGCGGCTGGTGCGGCTACCCAGGGACAAAAATGCGGGTTTGGCAATTATGTCGAACGCACTGACGCAAATTGAATTCGATCAGTATGCAATCGCACTAAAATTGAACCCTAGTTCTTGTGCGCACCCAATGGCGCGCGCGTGTATCGATCAAGCGCAGGCGAATGCCGTCGCAAATTGGCTAAGCACGAAATCCGATTCGCCAT
Source organism: Rhodanobacteraceae bacterium (assembly GCA_043750875.1). GTDB lineage: Bacteria > Pseudomonadota > Gammaproteobacteria > Xanthomonadales > SZUA-5 > JANNYA01. The sequence continues at coordinate 4,843 of JAYVAQ010000198.1, read as the reverse complement.
TTACGGTGCCGAACAGCGCACAGTGGCAGCTAGCGCACAGCTTTGCACCGCGCCTAGACGCCAGTTTTGCCGCCAGCCAAGATTGCCAAATACGCACTCAAAGCACTCGCCCGAATGTCGTCAAGCGCACCTGGGGCAATATCAAAAGTGTTTTCGGCGGTCAAAAAGCGCAATCGAGTGCGACACGATCATGCAGTGGCGAACTCGTATTTGCGCTGGATGGAAGTGGTAAAAGTACGCTAGCGAGTCCGGAGAAAACAGTGCTCGTGTTGGTTAAAGAACTCCGTTAAAAGGTCTCTACCGGTAGGTTGTTGGAAGCAGTCACATCGCTGACTTTCATGGTTCCTACACCCTGGTTCACAAATGCGAGTGCGACACCGCTTACGTTTACGCTCGGGAAACCGCCAATCGCTTCGTTGTCTGAAAGCGTGACTTTCTGCAATTCGGCTTTGCCATAGTTCAAAAGTGCCGAAGCCAATACCAAAGATTGAAAGCGACGGGACACAATATTGCCGCGAATGCGCGTGTTTCTGATGCCAGCGAAACCATAATTGATAATCGTACCGGCATTCTGGGAGGCGTTAATCGTGTTGAAGCTTAACTCGCATCGAACCAAAGTCATCTCGCCGAAATTACTGATGATCGCGGGTGCAGTGCGGGTGGTTTGATCAATGATAGAAACGCCGCGTAACTCGGTGTGGCCGTAATTTACTAATGCGCCGTCGGTGCCTTCTGCAAGGGTTACGCCCTCGATCTTGAGCGATGCGTCAATGGCAACTTCTAACAAATGCACGCTGCGACTTGTATAGGCGCGCAGCTCCGCTTTGGCACCGCGAATCACCAGCTGACCGGTAATTACTGGCAATGCGACGAACCCTTCTTTGCCTTTAACTGCATCTTCCAGCGCATAAACACCGGCGGCTAATTCAATGACATCCGCTTCCGGCGAGGCATTCGCCAACGTAATCGCCTGGGCCAAGCCAGCAGAATCCCCTTGAGTGACGCTATAAACCAAGGCGTTTGCTTGACCGGTGATTGCAAAAGCACTCAAAACGACCACAGCCCGTGATGCAATATTCGAACCTAGACTTTTCATGGAAATGCACCTTAACTTTTGGGGTGATGTAGCGACTCGTTTAGCGTGAATTACGCACGCTAGAGAAAACATTCTATTACCGAAAAAAATCAAATCCTGATAAGTCAATGATTTCATTGATATTTTATAAAGTGCAAACAAAATATGAGATCTTGCCCTCAAATTGCAGAATATGAGGGGGGTGCAAACCGAGTGCTACTAGATCAATTACAATTCTTCACGTAGGAATCATCGCAGCAGCAACCCATCGCACTAGTAACCCGAAGGCTTTAAACATGAAAAAACTTTTAATCTCGCTTGCCCTGGCTATCAGTGCGACGGCCATTGCGCCGGTGGCATCAGCTGCGCCAAAACCGACTATCGCAGTAATCGAATTTAAAAATGAGTCTGGTGCAGGCTGGTGGGGCAACGGCGTGGGCTGGGAACTCTCTGGCATGCTGAGTAACGAGCTGGCGTCCAGCCGCGCATTCGCCGTTCTTGAGCGCAGCAAAATTCAAAATGTGCTTGAAGAGCAGAACTTGGCCGCATCCGGCCGCGTCAATGCCGCAACGGGCGCGCGCATGGGTAAGTTGATCGGTGCGCAATACCTAATCGCAGGAACGGTTACTGCGTATGAAGAAGAAGTTGCCAGTACTGGCGGCGGCATCAGTTTTGGTGGCATTTCAGTCGGCGGCAAAAGTGAAAGTGCATACCTTGCCGTGGACTTACGCGTGATTGATTCCAACACCGGCGAGATTGCTTTCAGCCGCAGCATTGAAGGCCGCAGCAAAGGCGGCGGTATGAGCTTAGGTTTGTCCCGTGGTGGCTTTGGCGGCCAGCTCGCCAGTCAAAACAAAACACCGGCCGGCAAAGCTATTCGCGCCGCGCTCATTGAGGCATCCGAATATATGGAATGTTTCATGGTCACAAAATCCCGGCGCTGCATGGCGGATTTTGATGCCAAAGAGCAAAAACGTCGTGATTCCAGCCGTGGCGCTTTAAGCCTCGATTAATTACAACTTTTGTTAGCGTAGCAATCCGCCAAAGGCGGATAAATTGCGAAGCTGAAACGAAGTTTCTTCAAAGGCGTGCGGCAACGGGTGGAAATTCGTTGCTGCGCGCCAAGACCCAATTTCGCCAGCCCTCAACCGGTATTTTGCAAACCCTGCGCAATACCATTAACTGTACTCAACAAGCCGCGAAAGAGCTCGTCCTCAGGCCGACCGGCGGCACGCCAGCGTTTTAGCAAATCCACCTGCATCAAGCTCAGCGGGTCGACATAAGGATTACGCAAGCGTATCGAGAGTGCCAAGCGCCGATCCGCGCTCAATACTTCCGCAGCATCTTTGATCGCCAACACGCTGCGCAAGGTCAACTCGAACTCCGCCGCTATTCTCGGGAAAAATTGCGCGTGTAGGGTGCCGGCCAGTTCTGAGTAAACGCGCGCAATGTCGATATCAGCTTTGGCTAACACCATTTCGACATCGTCAATCAAGGTGTCAAAAAAGGCCCAATCACGCGCCATTTCGCGGATCGCGGGTAAACCAAATTTGGTAATCCCAGCTTGCAAGCCAATACCGACGCCGTACCACGCGCTCAAGCCACAGCGCGTTTGCGCCCAGCCGAATACCCAGGGAATGGCGCGCAGATTTTCCAAACCACCGCCGCCACGTCGCGCTGGACGTGAGCCGATCCGCATGCGCTCGATCACATCGATCGGCGTTGCTAGACGAAAATAGTCGACAAAGTGCGAGCGCTCAAGCGCCATTTGCGCGGGCGACGCGTCAGCGGCTTCGCCGTAAACCAAGGCGCGATAGCTTGCGCTGCTGGCATCGCTCATAAAAGCGATCATTTCGCGCCATTTGCTCTCTCGCGGTTCCGGTGGACGTGGACGCAGCGTCGCACGAACCACGGCCGCGGTCGCTTGTTCTAAATTGCGTACCGCCAAGGCGCGCATGCCGTACTTTCGATGGATCACCTCGCCCTGCTCGGTTAAGCGCAAACGGCCCTGCACCGAGCCACGCGGCGCCGCATTGACGGCGCGCTCGGTTTTGCCACCGCCGCGGCTAACTGAGCCGCCGCGCCCGTGAAAAAACGTCAGCGCAATACCCGCGCTATTTGCCAATTCCATTAACTCGACCTGGGCACGCTGCAATGCCCAGCGCGAAGCCATAAGTCCACCATCTTTACTGCTATCGGAATAACCCAGCATCACCATTTGTTGATCGCCGCGCCCAACCAGATGGCGGCGATAGTGCGCATCTTCAAAGAGTTGCCTAAGTACTTCACTTGAGTTGCGCAAATCGTCGACGGTCTCGAATAGCGGCACCACGTCAATCGCGTGCGCACTGCCGCGTGCGCCGCATTCGGCCAGCGCCAACACGCTGAGCACATCACTGACATCGCGCGTCATGCTAATTATGTAAGGGCCAAGCGCCGCCGCGCCGAATTGCGCACGCTGCTGGTTTAAGCTTTTGAACACCGCCACCACGCCGCGTGCCGGCTCCGCGACCGGTCGACGCAGGCTACGTTTGCCAGCAAGGACTGCGCCTAATACCTTTGTACGTTCTGCGGCACTGCGCGAAGGCCAATCTGGATCAGTCAACAGCTCCGCGAGTGCGCGGGAATGCACGCGCGAATCTTGCCGTTGATCCAGCCTGGCAAAGTGAAAGCCAAAGCAAGCTAGGCGGCGCTGCAATTGCGCCAACGGGTATAAACCGGCTTGTGCACCGTGATGCTTGGCTAAGCTCGCTGCAATTAAGCGCAAGTCATCGGCAAATTCCTCGGCGTTCAAATAGCCCGGTAAGCGCGCTTTTTGTGAGTTGTGCAGGCGTGCTGCGATCAATAACAGCAGTTGGCGATACGGCATATCGCCGTAGCGCGTATTCAAATTAACCGAGGCACGAGGCAGCAGCACGCGATAATGCGCAACACGCGCAACCAACGCCGGTTCGACTTCCACCCGCTCACTCGATTGACTCAAGATCCGCGCCAGCGTTAACACTTCGGCGCGATAGCGTTCCAAAATCAGCGCGCGCAGATGCGCCAAGCTCGCTTCTATCGTTGCCGCCCCCACATTCGGGTTGCCATCCATATCGCCGCCGACCCAAAGCGCAAACTTCAAGTGTGCCGCCAGCGGTGCCAATGCCGCGCTTTCCGGGCCATAAACCGCGCGCAATGCGTATTCGAACTCCTCAAAATAACTAGGCACGACGCGATACAGCACATCGGTCAAATAAAAACTGACGTGATTGAGCTCATCGGCGACCGTAGGCCGTTCGGCCGAATGTTCAGCCGTTTGCCATGCCGTCGTTAGATTCAAGCGCACCCGCTCGGTCAACGACGCCGCATCGCGCGGCGTCAAACGCTTTTCCACCGCCGCCATTAGCGCGCGCACCACCGCATGCTCTTTCTCCAACATCGTGCGCCGCGTGGCTTCAGTGGGATGCGCAGTAAACACCGGCTCAATTAATAGTTGGGCGAGAAGTTCACCCAACTCATTTACGCCCACGCCTGCATTCTTCAACGCAATTAAAGTGGCGTGCAAACCACCCGGCTGGGGTGCTGCTCCGGCGCGCTGGTAGTCCAGCCGACGGCGCACTCGATGCAGTCGTTCGGCGACATTGACGCTTTGGAAATACACGCCAAACGCCCTTACCAGCGGCTCAATTTCGGCCAACGCCAGTTCGCTCAAAACCTGCTGAAGCTCTGCCAACTCCGCCCTGCCCTCGCGCCGCGCAATCGCCAGTTTGCGTACGCGTTCAACCC
>JAYVAQ010000197.1:0-3883 GCA_043750875.1 Rhodanobacteraceae bacterium | reverse complement strand
CGATGATTTCGCGGTCAATGCTGCGGGCGAAATTGCGCTGATCCGAACCGATTTCAGGCAAATCAATGTCGCAAAAGTCAACGCAAATGGCTTGGCACTTTGGACGCGGCAATATCGCGGGAATCAAGACTTTGCCAGATCAACAAATGCAGCGTTATCTATTGGTACGACGGGCGACGTTCGCATTACCAGCTTCAATAAGCAAACATGGCCTGGCAATGATGTCGCGCACTTGGTGGAATGGCGCAACGAGGGCGCACTGTGCACAGAAGCCCTGTTGCAAACAGGCACAACCCCATTGTTGAGCCCGCAACAATTTATTGAGCATGGCGATGCCTGGGCGATCACCGGTACCAATCCAAGCAACCCCGCCTCGCCAATCGCTGCGGGCATTTTCCGCTTTTCAAACTCGCACGACTGTACTGCAGAAAAATTCATGACAGAAAGTTTTGAGGCAGTTGAACAACCTATCACCACACCTGATAGCGCGGCGCAGTAGCACGTCGCGACGACAAATTTTTCGGTGTTAAAATCTGCCCGGCGCGCAAAGCGCCGGTCTAATTACAGCAGCAAGCGCCGAACATCCGCCAATTGCTGGGCAATAAACGCGGCGAACCGCGCCGCGTCGGCACCGTCAATCACGCGGTGGTCATAGCTCAAGCTCAGCGGCAACATCAGCCGTGGATCAAAGCTAGCACCATTCCAAATGGGCTTCATTTGCGACTTACTCACGCCCAAAATTGCAACTTCTGGCGCGTTGACAATAGGCGTAAAGCCAGTTCCGCCAATGCCGCCTAAGCTGGAAATTGAAAAGCAACCGCCGGTCATATCGCCCGGCCCGAGCTTTTTCTCGCGCGCCTTGACGCTAATTTCGCCCATTTCTTTCGCCAGCGCCAACAGGCCTTTTTGATCACAATTGCGAATCACCGGCACCACGAGGCCATCAGGCGTATCGACCGCGATGCCAACGTGGTAATAATTTTTATAGACCAAATTATCGCCGTCAAGGGAGCTATTGAAGCGCGGGAATTTCTTCAACGCTGCAACCACCGCTTTAATCAAAAACACCAGCGGCGTCAGCTTTAGCTCTTTGTTTTCTTCGCCCAGCTTCTTACGGAACGCTTCCATTTCCGTGACGTCCGCTTCATCATTTTGCGTGACATGCGGAATCATCGCCCAGTTGCGCGCCAAGCTTTGCCCAGCAATTTTATTGATTCGCGACAGCGGCTTGACTTCGACCGGGCCAAATTTGGCGAAATCCACCACGGGCCAAGGCAGTAATTGCAGGCCCAAGCCTGAGCCGGATGCGCTTGCAGCGGCAACTGGCGCGGCGAGCGTTGCCTTCACGTAGGCTTGCACGTCTTCTTTAAGGATGCGGCCTTTGCGGCCAGTGCCAACGGTTACTTTCGCCAAGTTAACGCCAAGCTCGCGGGCAAATAAGCGCACGCCGGGGCTAGCATGGGCAAGCGCACCGTCGTTGCCGGATGCCGACGCAGCTGCTTGTGCGGCGGCAGCTGGGGCTGTGACTGCGGTGGCAACAACTGCGGCAACTGGCGGCGCGGCAACGACAACCGGAGGCGCGCTAACCGGCGCGGCGACTGCCGCTACTGGCGCGGCAGCTTTGGCGCTGGGTACCGCAGCCACAACGTCAGCGGCTTCAATCATCACCACGGTAGCGCCCTCGCCTACCCGGTCACCTAATTTGACCTTGATCTCGCGTACGGTGCCAGCAAACGGCGCGGGCACTTCCATCGTGGCTTTATCGCTTTCCAGCGTCAACAGCCCCTGATCTTTTTTAACGACCTCGCCAACCTGCACCAAAATTTCGATCACGGGCACGTCTTTGTAGTTGCCGATATCAGGAACAATTGCAGGTTTAAGATCGCTCATGGCACGCATCAGAAATTTTGGAAGCGTGAGCTTAGCAACTTAATTGCGCAGAGTTGAGCGTTAGGCGAAAAAGGCCGCCAAAACCACGTGCTAGCTATTGGCTTTGATGCGAACGGCAATGTCACGCAGCGCACCGAGGTATTTGTCTAGGCCGCACAGCCAAGACCGGCGCACACAGCGGTTGACGCGGCGTAAACTGCCCGCTCGGGTTGGGTGAGGCCGATTGTCTTGGCGGCACTACCGCCAGACCGGTCGAACGCCGAACGGCTAAGCCAAGGGCCGGGTAGACAAGTTGGCGGCGCGGCTGGGTCATGGCGCAGTTAGGGTGCGCGGGCGTTGTTTGAAAATCGGACTGGATACAATCTTGGCTCGGATTTACCTGAGGGTGTCGTGCCTTCGTCTGGGTGTCGCGCCTTCGACATTGAGCCCTTCGATTTCTCTTCAATCGCTTTCTGATAAGCCTTGATTTGCTCGAGGTTTATTGCCAGGATCTATTTTGTGCCCTCTTCATGGGGTTTATTTGTAGTTGGAACTTTGCGGTGAAAATTTCTCAAACCTGTTTGGTGATTTTTTTAGCGGCTTCATTTTCAGCTTGCTCTGGCTTGATTCCGAGTCCATTTTTCGGGGCAGATGTAGTGACGCCTGGCTACATCGCTCAGTTTCGTAGCGGCGGAAGTCTAAGTACATTGTGGTATCAAGGAAGTGATGCGAAATGGCACTATTTTGCTCACTACGCAAAGGTATCCACCAACTACCGAGTTGCGCGCAAAGAACTAAGCTTCCCAAATGAGTTTCCTTACAAGTCGCGTAAACCAGAGTCTGTCGGCGATGATGCAATCTGGCGAATTTATTCCGATTAAGTTTTAGCACTCATTAACAAACGCCTTGCTACCGCTTTACCAACATGCCCTCATAAAGCGCACGCGAATAAGGCGAAAGCTCGCCAAGTAAGGAGCTGTATTGGTCAAGCTGCGCCAGCGTCTGCTGCGCCTGAGTTTGCTGGTCATGACGCCGCTCACAATGCGCTTTCAGTACCAGCGCCTCAACCCGCACACTGTCACGAATTTTGGCAGCACCAAATACCACGTTCGCGGCAGTGCATGCCGACGTGGTACTTTTTTGCCGATCCTCTAGTCGCGCAAGCAACACCAGAATGCGGTCCATGCGCTTACCGGCATAGCTTTGCAACGCGCCGTTTGTGTATACCTGCAAGCGATTTGCGGTAGCGGCTGCTAGCGCAATTTGGCCGCTATCTTCATTTATCAAAGCGAGTTCTAGTAGTGCTGACACATACAGATCTTCGCGCGTTGCGCCGCTTCGATCCCACAGCTCAAGACCCTGATTTAGTAACTCTTGTGCCCGAATCATTGCACCGGCAGAACGTTGTGCGGTTGCGACATTGAATAAAGCACGCGCGATGCGCACATCATTCGGCTCAAGAAAACGTTTGCGGATCGCGACGACTTGTTCGAATAGCGCACTCGCCTGGGCAAAACGTTCTTGCCGTAGCAACGCCACCGCGACGTTACTCAGCGTACTGGTGGTTTGCAGTTGACCAACGTCATAAATTTGTTCTTCAATCGCCAACACTTCGCGAAAAGCCCGCTCCGCCTGCGGATAACGCCCCTGATTGAGGCTAGTGAACGCCAGTGCTTCGGCAAAACCCATGCGTCGCGTGGCGGGTAAACCCGGTTCAGCCTGCGCAGCGGCGTAACTTTGCTCGACTACGTTAAGCGCATCCTTGCTACGCCCGAGGCTGGAAAGAATGATCGCGTAGAGCGGCAATAGGTCACTGAGCTCAGCCGAGGTTTCGCCAAACTCAGATTTTATCGTGGCAAGCGCACGTTCCAAATACGGTAAGGCCTCAGGTTCGCGCCGCATATTATTCAACTGCCTAGCCAAGTGCAGATCGAGCAAGTGACTAATGTGTTGCTGCCGGGCTCGTTCTGTCGATGCGCCCGCGCCCGCTAAGGTCTGCGCGGCCTGCTGCAGC
>JAYVAQ010000196.1:0-4059 GCA_043750875.1 Rhodanobacteraceae bacterium | reverse complement strand
CTCCAAGCCGTAGGGCGGGGTTTGCTTTTCAGTACGCACCAGCAAGGAAACTTCATTGAGTGCTTGCAGCGCCATCGGTGTGTACAGTTCAGGCTCGCTCAATTCACTAAGCGCCAACTGTTTGAACGCGGGCAGCACCCCGACGATGCGCGCATTATGCCCGACGATCTTGCTGCCAAGCGGATTGACGCCTGGCATAAAGCGTGTCACGTAGCTCTGATTGACCGCGACTTCTTGCTCAATATGTTCATCTGGATCATCGGACCCTGCCTTGGGCAGCCTGCCCGATATTGGCTTTAACCCAAGCGCACTCAAATAATGCGTATCGATGGCGCGCAATTGCGCATACGGCGTGCGTCCGGTGCTGTCGGTTTTAGCGCCAACAATTTGCAGCTCGATCACTTTGCTACGCTCCAGCGCCAGCGGCACCTCACTGGCAAAACTAGCCGCGCGCACACCTGTAATTTTTGCGACGTCGCGCCGAACGATGTCCATAAACTCCACGTTGGCGATGACCGCGCTTAGATCTTTCTCCGGCTTGCCGGTGTCGGTGCGATTCGGCAGTACGATTTGCGCGCTCCATAGATGCTCAAGATCAAATCCAGGATCGATTTGATTCAAATTTTGCAGTGTGCGCAGCAACAATAGAGACAACAAAATAACCGCCGTAGCCGCGACCAGCTGGAATGCTAGCGCCGAGCGCGCGAAGCGTGCGCCGGTGGAGCTGACTAAGGCTCGCTCAGAGCGAACTAAGTTGATACGGCGCAAGATTGCCGCTGCAGGCAGTATTGTTGCGGCCAGATTCAAAATCGCAAAAGCTGCAGTAACCCACAGCAAGGCGTAGACATCGTACTGAACGTCGGCCAATTCGGCGCTGCCACCGAGAAAATGTCGACGTGCGAGCGCAAACAGTATTGGGCAAAGCGGTATCGCAATTGCCGCAGCCATTGCTGTAAAAATCAGGCTTTGTGCGGCGATCTGCAGCAGCAAGCGGCGTATTCTGGCGCCCAAGGCAATTTCAATGGCAAGTTCGTGTACGCGCTCCAAAACCGACACGGCAAACAAACTCGAGGCATTGCAGGCCATCAACAGCGCTAAAAGTGCGACTAACGCCAACACCGGCGCAAGTGTTTCCCGCGTGGCGCGACTTCGATCAATATGCAAATTGATCGGCAAAAGTCCACTTGCTGCGTTGCTCGTATAAGCGGCTGGCACGCGTGCAAGGCGCGCGGCAAATGCTTGACTCAGTCGAATACTCAAAGCGTCCGGGGCTAGGCTGTTGAAGCGCCGCGCGATCACTTTCAGAAAATAATCGCGATCACGTGCAAGTCCATGAAATTTTGAGGCACTGAAGACATCCGCGCGCGCGATGCGCTGCAGCGATTGAGGCAATACGCCAATAATCGTTTTCGGCTCACCGGCAATTTCTATGACCCGGCCCAGCGCTGAGCTGTCTGCGTTAAAAAGCTCGCGCCAAAGCGCATCGGAAATCATCACACGATCAGTATCGCAATCGGCAGCGGCTAAGCCGCGCCCAAGTTGCGCCTTTACGCCAAGCAGGCGTAGCCAGTTCGGCGTCACTTGCAGCAAGGCAACTTGCCGCGCGGCGAGTCCCGATCCACTCAGCCGATGCACTCGCCGTACCGATCCCCCTGCCTCCAAACCTTTGATCGCATTGACCTCAGACAGCAAGCCGCGCGTCAGCGTATCTAGCTTAGCGGTCGTATTCGCAGTGCTAGAGGCATTGGGCAGATCATTTCCGCGCACAATGGCGTAAAGCTGATCGGATTTTGGCAAGTCCAACGGTGCCAGCACCGTGTGCTTAAAATACGTGCAGGCCACCGCGCTGATAGCAATGCCCAATGACAGTGTTGCCAGCCATAGCAAAGAAAATGCGCCGAGCGTTCGAAATGGCCGGAACCAAATTTTTAACCAATGACTGGTCGGCCGTGTCGCTAAAGGCGGATTTGAATTGCTAAACAAAGCTCACTCTTGCTTAAGAATCATATTTGGATTTGCCCGCAGCGCGCGCCGCGCAGGTGTTATGCAGGCGAGTGCTAAGCCGGTGATCACCACGATCAAGGTGAGAATAATACTGGCGTAGCTCAAATTTTCGCCGCCATAAAACACCTCGCTAAACTTCATGCTCAGCGGCAGTGCGATCGCAGTACCTAGTGCCAAACCCAAAAATGCTGCGCTCAAAAGCGGCCGTAACAGCGGTACTAAAACGCCAAAGATGCCAGCGCCTAAGGCCAAGCGAATCGCGCTTTGGCGCATGCGGCGTGCTACCAAACTGCCTAGCAATGCCGCCAGTCCAACCGCCGTTAAGATCAGCGCTAATAGCCCCATGGGCGCAAACATATAGCTCAGAAGGCGGAAGCCGCCACCATTGCGCTCAAAGGCCTCACCGTAGGTGCGCACATTAAATAGCGCGACTCGTTGATCAGCAGCCGCGCCGATGCGCTCCAATGTGCTTAAGAAATTCTCTGGATTTTTATCGCGGGTGCGAATGGCAAAACTGACGCCCCATAGGGTATCCGCCTGCATGGGCACAAACATGCTGGGGCCATCCATGCCTTGCTCAAAATCCAGTGTGACTGCTTCGGTGATGCCAACAACTGTGGCGCTTTTCTCGGTAAGGCCATCCGCATCTAAATAGCGCAACACGCGTCCAATTGCATTGTCGCTGCCGAATGCCATTTTTGCGGCTGCGGGGTCAATCACCGTGACTGCTTTGCCAAAATCGCTCGCTAAAAGCCATCGCCCTGAACGCATCTTGATGCCGTAAACGTCGGCGAAATTTTCGTCCGTTGCAGCAAAGTTGAAGGCGACGCGATTGTCTTTGAGCAGGGCGTCGCGATTGGTATTAAATACCTGCGGAATCGTGGTGCTTATACTGACCTGTTCAACGTCTGCGTGCGCTTTTAATTGCACCAGTAGTTTTTGCGCAGCCTCTGCCTGTGTCGCAAGATCAGAGCTGCGAATTTGCGCCACAACCGTGCGCGGCGCATGAATGCCATAGTCGCGATTGAGCGCCGTTTCTGCGCCGCGCGCACAAACGATCGCCAGCAATACCGCGGCAACGCTCAAAAAACATTGCAGCACCAAAAGCAACAGCCCAAGCCTGCCGCTATTTGAATTGCCGCGTTCTGCGCCCCGCAGCTCGCGCATCAAGTTGGTTTCCCGCAAATGCCAAAGCACCGGAAACGTGGTGATGATCGCGGTGCTTAAGCAAGCCAAAAAGATCGGCGCAAGCATGGAAAGCTTTAAATCGAAATGCACATAAAGCGGTACTTGCGCCGAGTCGCTTGAATGCAAAAAATTCTCGAACTTTGCCATGCCAAAATGCATCGACAAAAGTGCTAGGCCAAGTGCAAACGCGACGAGCAGGAAAGATTGTAAGAATGCCGAGCCAGCTAAACGCAAGCGTGACGAACCCAGCGCACTGCGCGTCGCAATTTCATGGGTGCGGGTAAGCCAATGCACCAGCATCAAGCCGCCGACATTTGTTGCTGCAAGTAGCAACACCAGCCAACCAACTAAGGAAAGCATGCCAAATAACAAGCGCGATTCCGTATTCAAGCCGGCGCTGGTGAAATCCCTTGCCGTAAACGGCGACTGCTTGGCACTTTCGCCATTTTCCGCAACCCGCTGTGCTTGGCGTGCAGCCAATAGTGCATTGACGCGCAGCAGGTCCTGCGGTTCTAAAAATGCAAATACGCCAAAAAAACGGCTGATTAACGCGCTGGAATCGCTAAGTCGAAACGGTATGTATATTTGTTCCCGGTTAGGGAAGGCGCGATCCGGGCCAAGTACGCCAATGACCGCACGCGGTGTGCCATCAACGATAATTTCCAGGCCAACAATGTCCGCGCGCGCACCAAATTCGCTGCGCCATAGGTTATCGCCGATAATCACGCCGCCCGAAATGCCCCGCTCACTAGTACTGCTCGCGGCAAAATCATCGGCAGAAAAATCGCGGCCAAGCGCCATGCGCCAACCCAGTTTGCTAAAAATTGCGCCATCGATCCAAGCACCATCCACCTTAAAGCCGCGCGC
>JAYVAQ010000195.1:0-9543 GCA_043750875.1 Rhodanobacteraceae bacterium | reverse complement strand
GTCCGAACTAGCAACAACAATTTCGCTAACGTTGGGCGATCGACGGCAGGCCTCAAGTAAGGCCCAGGTGCCGGCGATATTGGTTTCAAACGTACCGACGGGGTTGCGATTTGCGACGCCTACTATGGTCTGCGCCGCCAAATGAATTACCGTCTTGATTTCATATTCGCCCAAGATTCGCTCAGCCAGCGCTTGATCACAAACATCACCACGGACCACGCGCACTTTCGCAATATCGCCGCTGGCCACTAGCTCGCATTGCGGAACCCAATCGCGCAATAAACAAACCACATCACTACCCGCTGCAATCAAGCGTTTAACTAACCAACTGCCAACCAATCCGGATGCGCCGGTGACGTAAACTGGGCGATCACGCCAAAACTTGTCGTTCACAACAGGCACCGTCATTGCCATTGCTTCCAGGGCGCTTTGCCATCCGTCCATAGCCCTTGAAGGTACGTTTTATCGCGAATGGTATCCATGCACTGCCAAAAATCCGGGTGTTTGTATGCCATCAATTCGCCTTCAGCCGCGAGTTTTTCGAGCGCGTGCGTTTCCAGAAAGGTGGCGTCATTGCTTAGATAGTCAAAAATTTTGGGCTCAAACACCATGAAACCGCCGTTGATCCAGCCCTCGCCGGTCTGCGGCTTTTCACTAAATCGCTCGACGCGATCCCCGTCAAACAGCAGCGCGCCAAACCGCGCAGGTGGCCGCACTGCAGTAACAGTGCCAATTTTTCCATGCGCCCGATGAAAGGCCAACAGCGCTTGGATATCGATATTCGCCAAGCCATCGCCATAAGTCACCATGAACGTCCCTGATTCCAGACGTGTCTTTAGCCTGAGCACCCGACCGCCGGTCATGGTGTCGCTGCCAGTTTCCATCAAATGAATGCGCCAGTCCTCGGCCTCTGGCTCGCTGCGCTCTATCTTGCCTTCACGCAAATCCAGCGTAATCGAACCACTTAGCAACTGATAATCGCGGAAGTAGCGCTTGATAATTTCGCCTTTGTATCCCAGCGCGACAAAAAACTCGGTGAAACCTTGCACCGCAAACAGCTTCATAATGTGCCAAAGAATCGGCCGACCACCGATTTCGACCATCGGCTTAGGCCGGGTTTCGGTTTCCTCGGCTAAGCGTGTGCCTAAGCCGCCGGCAAGTAATACGACTGGAACGGAATTGATCATGGTGCCCTGAAAACGAGACGCTGCAATGGGTTGATGTTGCATCAAAATAGTTCAACAGCATAATCTTAGCGGCTGGACCAGGCAATTGGATTACGCACTAAATCAGCAGGCCTCCTTTAGTCTCGTCGGCCCTGCCCTTTAAGCAGAAATATTCCTGTTTTTGCACGAATTATGTGATTTCACAAACGCGTTATAAGGTCAATTTTGGCCCAAGTCGAAGGGTTGATCGACCGACAACAGCCGGGCATTTGCAAAAGCACCATTTGCAGCCGCACAGCAATACTCAAGAGTAGGTTTAGATGTCGTGTGTAAACGCCGTAGAAGTTTCCCTATTAGTCACCAGCTACAACTTCAGGCCGTTCTTACGTGCCGCAATTGAAAGTTTATTGGCTCAGGCAACTGAGTTCACTTTTGAAATTATTTTAGTAGATGATGCATCACCCGACGGCAGTCTGGATGCAATTGCCGATTTGAAAGATGATCGATTGAAAGTGCATTCTAATGCGAAAAATTTAGGCTGTATCGCCAGCATCAACAAGGCATTTTCGCTTGCGTGCGGACGCTATGTGGCTCGGTTGGATGGCGACGATATTTGGAAACCGAATTACCTACAGTCTCTTGTTTGCGCATTGCGGGGCAACCCGGACGCAGTTCTTGCTTATGGCGATATCCAGCTGATTTCAGCAGAAGGACTAATCGCACCACTCAGTCTAGGACGGCCCGCTGGGCCAGCACTTCGAGACGAGTTCGCATATTTGTTGCAATCACACTACACCTGCGCGCCGTCGATGATGAGTTGTCGATCAGCTTGGCAGTCATTGCTGCCTTGGTCAGAACGCTTCCGTGACGGCTTGGGGGATTGGCACTACAATTTGGAACTCGCAAAAATAGGGAAGTTCATCTATGTTAACGATGTGCTTGCAAGTTATCGCGTACATCAGGGCGGAATGCACGCCAGCTTTACAAAAAACTGCGTCGGAGAACGTCTCACGCGCGAAATTTTGGCTGAGCATTTGGCAACACTAATCCAGCGAGAACCAAAAACTAACGTGAAATCAATTTATGCGCGTCATTTATTACAAATAGCGCATAGTTATTTGAGCGTAGGCATGGGAGAAAACGCTCGGCGCTTGTATTTTGAAGTCCTACGGCTGGATCCGCGCCAAATAATCACCCGCGAAACGTTTGCAGCTGCTATTGGTACGATAGTTTTCGGTGCCTCGCGATACACCGCCATGAAGCGCGCAATGGGTTTTGGCGTAAAATAAGACGCAGCTAGAGTTTAATTCCCATAAATTTATTAGCAATTTAAATATGATAAACGTTACGAAATCTCACCTTCCGCCAATTGAAGATTATATTGAATATTTGCGTGGCATTTGGCAGCGCGGCCATTTAACTAACAACGGCCCACTCTTAGTTGAGCTGGAACACCAACTTGCGCAATATTTAGGCGTTAAAAATATTTTTCTAGTTGCAAACGGCATGCTTGGCTTGCACATTGCGTTACGCGCCTTGCAGGTGAAAGGCAGTGTAGTTACAACGCCGTTTTCTTATGTTGCAACAACGGCTGCAATTGCATGGGAGGGGCATCGGCCGATATACGCAGATATTGATGACAGCTTGTGCATAACTCCTGCAAGCTGCGAGAAAGTATGGCCTAACGATGCGGGCGCCATTTTAGCCACTCACGTTTATGGCAACGCGTGCGATGTAAATGGATTGACAGCGCTTGCAAAGATCAAAGGAGTGCCTCTGATTTTTGATGCGGCGCATGAGTTTGGCGCAAAATTTGACAAGAAAGCCTTAGCCAGCTTTGGAGATATTGCAATGCTAAGTTTTCATGCAACAAAATTATTTCACACGGTTGAAGGTGGGGCACTAATTGTTCAAGACGACGATGTCGCAGAGCGCGTCGCATATCTGCGCAACTTTGGGCATGCTAGTTCGGAGTCTTTTCACGCCTGTGGCACAAATGCAAAAATGAGTGAATTTCATGCGGCGATGGGCTTATGTAATCTTAACGTAGTTGATGAATTGATTAACAAACGCCGAAAGTGTTCAGAATTGTATGACCACGAATTACGTGGGTTAATGCTTCAATTCCCGCTGTGGACAAATAATTTAGATCGCAATTATTCCTACTATCCAATTTTGCTACCAAGTGAATTTATATTAAATTCGATAATAAAAACACTCAACGCTGAGAACATCTACCCAAGACGCTATTTTTTTCCAAGCCTTTCCTCTCTTAACTACGTTGATTCACAAGAAGTGCCAATTTGCAATGATGTGTGCAGCCGCGTGCTTTGTTTACCGCTTTGGGCAGAACTAGAAGCTATGCAGATTAAGCGTATTGCGGCACTTATCCGCCGCGTCCTCAGAAATTAGACGAGCCTAACGATAAGAAGCAGCAAAGCCTAACTTACAAGTATCTTATCCTTTTTAAGGAAATTTATTTATGCCAGAGTTCAAAGCCGCCGATGAATTCAGCTACATTGGTGAATCCGACCTTGCTATTACGCAATTTGCCAAAGTATTACGTGAAAACCGCATCGTTAAGCACTTAGCGTTACCAGAAGGTATTGATTCAAAAAAGTACTATCGTTACCTATCTGAAAATTCTGGGAATTTTGTAAAGCGTGATGAAAACTATCTCAACGGCGATCAAGGGATGAATCAAGAAGATTGGATGGACATTCGCTTTGACTCAGTTCGGCAAAAGGAGTCATTCCGGTATTCCGCCACACGCCAGCCGATCCACACGGATGGGGCATATTTATCCTATGAATTCGACATTAGTTTTTTCTTTTGCATGCTCCCGGCACAATTTGGCGGTGCTACAACCTTTATCGATGGACCGATTTTGGTCGATTTATTAAGACGATTTGAACCAAGCTTACTAACCGACCTTGAGCAACAGTTGGTTATTTTTGATAAAGGTGAGCAGCAAATAAAAAAGCAATTCGTAATTCGGTATGACAAGTTTGGCCCGCTGTTAAATTGGAACTCATTTCGAATTAGTGATAAAAATTCAAATGAAGTTCTCGTAATGTGCTTGAGATTTGCCGATTTTTGCGAAAAGAAAATATTTGAGACTGGGCTATTGACTCCAATTCAACTTAAAACCAGTGAAGCAGTTTTTTTCCATGACGCCAGAGTATTGCATGGGCGCAATGCTTTCATTGGTGATCGATGCTTAATCAAAGGTGGCATTTCGCTGTGACAATAAACGCCCTGGAGCGTTTCGCGCTTGGTGCATGGCAACTAGCCGGCCCTTCACTTATTCAGGGACGTAGCAATGGCTGGGGTGACTTCAGTGATGTGCAAGCTGAAACGTTACTTGATGCATGCAAACAGGCAGGATTAAATTACATTGACACGGCGGCAGGTTATGGCAACGGTGAGTCTGAGTTACGAATTGGCAGATTTTTGCCGGATACTAAAGTCAGTATTTGTACCAAACTAAGTCCTGAGCCAAATATGGACTGCGCAAGCTCATTTCGAGAACCTTATGTCCGTGCCAGCCTTGCTGGATCATTGGCGCGGCTGAAACGCACAAACGTTGACACGTACTTGCTGCACAACCCAGATACGAATGCACTACCGAATCAAAAGTTGTTTCGCACGCTGCAGCGGGAGGGACTTATTCGTCATTTTGGCATTAGCGCACGTGATCGATTTGCCGCAAAAAAGGCAATAGATGTCGGCTTTGGCGACACCATCGAATTGCAATTCAATGCGCTGGACCGGCGTTCGCAATCGTTGATTTCGCAAGCACATGCGCTTGGAATGCGCGTATTTTTGCGTGGGGTGCTTGCCAGCGGCTATTTGCATTCGCAGGCACCACAAATCGCAAATAACGATATTCGAGCGCTTGCAACGAATGAACAGCAAAAGTGGCTATTGAGTGCAAGCGCAAGCCTTGCATTTTTGGATGAGTTGCCGGGTGGCCGCGCAGTTAGCGCCTTACGCTTGGCTTTGGCGCAACCGGCGACAAAAATATTGGTTGGAATGCGCGATCCAAAACGAATAGCGCAAATGCAACTGGCGGGCTCTCTCGGCGCGTTGCCGTCCATAGTGATCGAGAAAATTGAAAAAACGCTGCCAACTACATTTATCGGGTGGCCATGATCAGAATATTAGTCATTGGTTCGTCGGGGCACGCAAAGTGCGTGATCGATAGTATTGAACTTGCTGGGCAATATCGGATTGTCGGGTTGGTCGACGACTATCGGGCAGCTGGTGAAAGAACGGGGATTTACCAAGTTCTGGCAACCATCAAAGACCTGCCTGATCTGGTAAGAGAGCATCAACCGACTGGGTACATCGTCGCAATTGGCGATAATTTCGCCCGCGCTAGTGTGGTCGATAAGGTGAAATTGCTTTGCCCAGAGCTGGATCTGATTCAGGCAATTCATCCCAACGCCATAGTCGCGCGGGGATCGGTGATCGGCGCGGGTACGGTGATCTTCGCAGGCGCAGTTGTGGCACCTGGGTGTGAGATTGGGATGGGTTGTGTTATCAATACAGCGGCGTCAATTGACCACGATTCGTGCATGCATGACTTTTCCAGTCTTGCGCCACGCGTGGTCACCGGCGGAAATTGTCAAATTGGTAAATATACAGCGATTGGTATTGGTGCGGTGTTGAGCCATCGCATTTCCGTAGGCGCACATTGCGTGATTGGAGCCGGGGCTGTTGTACTTAGGGCAGTTGAACCTTTGAGCATTAGCTACGGTAGTCCGGCGCGGCTCATTCGCACCCGCGTAGCTGGTGAGAAATATCTCTAAGCGGATTTAATCGGTAGAAGCTTCGCAGGTATACTCGGCGAATCTATCTTCAGTGCAGCCCCCCATGTTTGAAAACCTAACTCAACGTCTAAGCGAAACCATTGGCCGCCTGCGTGGCAAGGCCCGATTGACGGAAGACAATATCCGCGAGGCATTGCGCGAAGTTCGCGTTGCGCTGCTGGAAGCTGATGTCGCGCTGCCCGTGGTTCAAGCGCTAATGGAGCGCGTGAAGGTCAAAGCACTGGGTTCGGATGTCTTAAAAAGCTTGCAGCCTGGGCAAATGTTGGTCAAGGTTGTTAAAGACGAGTTGACTATGCTGTTAGGGTCAACGCAGAGCGAGCTGAATTTAGCGACGCAACCACCTGCAATTATCTTGATGGCCGGTTTGCAAGGTTCGGGCAAAACCACCACCACCGCGAAGCTCGCCAAGCTTTTGAAAGAGCGCAACAAGAAAAAGGTATTAGTCGTCAGCTGTGACGTTTACCGCCCCGCGGCAATTGAGCAGTTGCGTACCGTGGCCGAGCAAGTTGGCGTTGAGTTTTTCCCATCGGACGTCAGCCAAAAACCGCATGACATTGCATTAGCAGCAGTGGCATACGCAAAAATGAAGCTGTTTGATGTGCTGCTAGTCGATACCGCTGGCCGTTTAGCGATTGACGAAGCGATGATGATCGAAGTTAAAGATCTGCATGCCACGCTCAAACCGATCGAAACGCTGTTTGTGGTCGATGCAATGACCGGGCAGGATGCGGCGAATACCGCCAAAGCATTTAGCGACGCCCTGCCCTTGACCGGCATTATCCTCACCAAAACCGATGGTGATGCACGTGGTGGCGCGGCATTGAGCTGCCGCTACATTACCGGGCGGCCAGTGAAATATGTCGGCGCCGGTGAAAAGCTAGACGCGCTGGAACCGTTCCACCCTGATCGCGTGGTTTCCCGTATTTTGGGCATGGGCGATGTGCTCAGCTTGGTCGAAGAAGTCGAGCGTAGCGTTGATCGTGATAAAGCCGAAAAACTTGCAAGCAAGGTGATGGAAGGCAAAGGCTTCAATTTTGAAGACTTCCGCGATCATTTGACACAAATGCAAAGCATGGGCGGCTTGGCGAATATTTTGGACAAACTCCCAGTTGCCCTGCCCGGCAAAATTTCGATGGCCGAGCTAAAAAGCAAGATGGACGACAAATTGGTCGGCCGTATGATTGCGATCATCAACTCCATGACCCACAAAGAACGCCGCGCGCCCCGCTTGTTGAATGGGCAGCGCCGTTTACGCGTGGCCAAAGGCGCAGGTGTGCAGCCAGCGCAAGTCAATCAACTGATTTTGCAATATGAGCAAATGGAGAAAATGATGAAGAAACTCTCCGGCGGTGGCATTAAGGGCATGATGAAAAATTTCGGCCGCAAAATTCCTGGCGCAGGTATGTTTAAGCGTTAGCCTATTGTCATCTTGGCTAAATTTTTGAAATATTTCATTTCAGATTTACATCTGTCGGACGCAGGACCCGAGCTTACCGAGCTGTTTTACCGCTTCTTAGGTGAGCACGGGCCACGAATGCATGCGCTTTATATACTGGGCGATTTTTTTGACGCGTGGATTGGCGATGATGATGATTCGCCGCTCGCGCAAACGGTCGCGGAGTCGCTAAAACGGATCGTCGAGGCCGGATGTAATCTGTATTTCATGCATGGAAACCGCGATTTTCTGCTCGGCTCGGCCTATGCGGCGCGTTGTGGCATGGCGATATACCCCGAAATTCAGCCATTAGATGATGCCCATATTGTGCTTTGCCACGGCGATCATCTTTGTACTCAGGATCGCGCCTATCAAAGTTTTCGTGCGCAGGTTAGAAAGCCAGAATGGCAAGCACAATTTTTGGCACAACCGCTCGCTGCGCGACGCGCTTTTGCGGCGCAGGCGCGCGCGCAAAGTCAGGTGCATCAACAAGCTTTGGCAGCCACAATCGCCGATGTTGATGGCGGCGCCGTCATGGAAATGCAGCGGAACTATCCTGGGCAAACCCTAATACATGGGCACACGCACCGGCCTGGCGTGCACATGACGAATTACGGACAGCGCATCGTTTTGGGGGATTGGCGCGCCAATGAACCTTCGTGGCTGCGCCTTGATGGCGGTCAGGGTGAATTGATCGCACATGGTCAACGGTGGTGCTTTGAAGTCTAAGCCAAGCTTTAAACCTCAATGGCAGTTTGCATGAAAGTAAATTACTTCTGAAAATTATTGGATACGTCAACGGCGATGAACTAATAGCCGTTGACGTGTGCTTGTTTTGCCCCTTAAAACGTCATTCCCCAAGAATTCAAGGAACCGATATCGCCAGCCCCACTGTCGTTGACACGCAGTTTCCAACTGCCATTCGCCACCACGCCAGCGGCGTTGACGGTAAACGTTCTGATTATGTTATCTGTTCCCGAACCCGTACGATTCCAAAGATTGAAAACGGTACCGTTCGGCGCGGTTAAGTCCACCTTTAAATCGCCCTGATAGGTATGAGTGATATTGACCGCAACTGAAAGCGTACTGGGCGCATTACCCACCACACCGCTGACGCTGATCGGGCTTTCAATGGTGCTGTTATCGGTAATTGCAAACACACTGTTATTACTAAAACTCACACCGGGAGGTGGCGGTGGCGGAGCGCTACCAATGGTGAAAAAAACCGCATTGGGCGTACCGGCATTGCCACTGGCATCGACACCTTGAACGAAAGCCGTGTGCCTTCCTGCGCTTAAGCCAACCGTAGAAATAGTCGCTTTAACGGCTTCGCGATTGCTATTAAAGCTGCCATCGGTAGCCGTCATTGCGAGGCCTAAGGCACCAGTAGCCCACGGAAGTTTGTCGATGTAAACCTTGGCCGAGCTGACAACTTGAGTCGCTTCAGTGCCATTGCTTTGGTTAAAGCGACTATCGTTGATATCGGCACTAATCACTAAACTACTGCCCGCTGTGACAGTCGCGGCAGAGCTAGTCACCGATACCGCATCAGGCCCAGCAGGCAGCTGATACGGCGCATTGAGATTGCGCGCTGCGTAGCGCAACGCCGCCAAATTTTTCGGCAAGGTCGTGCCCGTAAACGTGGCGCAACTCTCAAAAAAAGCGACACCCAACTCAATCGTGTAGGCCGGCGCACCTAAGCTGCCGTAGAAATTGTCATCCGTAGCGCCATCAGTGGCATAGAGTTCATCCGATTGCTGTGGTCTGTAGCTATTGAAAAACGCCATTCGCCGACCTAGCGTTCGCAGCGCAGCAGCATTGGGGGCAGCCGCGGTGGTGTCGCCCCAAGGCCACATCACCAACTGCGAATAGCTATGAATATCCATAAACATGCCGCGATAGTTTGCAGGCGCGGCAGAGCTCAGCGCATCGCTGCGCGCATCGGTCAGCACGCCACCGGTGTAGCTGCCGTTGCTGCCCAAGGCACCGGCAACATAGCGAATCAGATTCTTGGTTTCGGGCTCCGAAGCCGAAGTTGGACCGTGATAGGTGTCTACACACGCGTTCGCACTTGAACCGCCGGATACCGAGTTCCAGTGAAAAGCAA
>JAYVAQ010000194.1:0-8789 GCA_043750875.1 Rhodanobacteraceae bacterium | reverse complement strand
GTGCTCGTGCCGGTCGGCGCAAAGCCGCAGTCGGGGCTGGCAGCGCGCGGTCAAAGAATTATCTGGTTATCGGCACCGCTGCGCAGTAAAACCCTCATTGATGCGTTGCTGGGGAAACCAGTGCCGCCGATGGACATGCCCGATATATTCAATGCGCATACAAAAAATGAGCGTGCCAAAGTATTAGTGATTGAGGACAGCGAAGCGAACCGCATGGTGATGCGGGCGCAGCTAAAAAGTTTGGGCTGCGGCGTGGAAACGGTTGACAATGGTACCGATGCGATTCGATTGGCAGCCCAGCATCGCTTTGATTTGGTGCTGACCGATCTAGCGCTGCCAGATATGCACGGCGTCGAAGTTGCGGCCAGCATACGTAAAATCGGTGGTGAAATTGGTAAAGTGCCGATTGTCGCGGTTACTGGTGGCGTATATCCGCGTGATCGCGAACGCTGTTTGGCGATTGGTATGAATGGCTATCTTACCAAGCCTTTGTCTAGAAAAGATTTGATTGAAGTGCTAGATCGTTACGTGCCGAAACCGCGCGCAGAAGGCGCGGTTTGGGACGCGGCGGTGCTTGCGCAGTTATCTGAAGGCATGGGTATCGATACCCAAATAGATTTGCTCAGCGCATTTGAGCGTGAACTTACCCAGCGATTGGGCCGAATACTGCATGAACCGTTGGCGGAAAATGTCGCGCGTGAAGCGCATGCAATAAAATCAGCTGCGCGAACTTTTGGTGCCAATAACTTAGGCACCGTGGCACTTCAATTGGAGGAGCTATGTTTGGCCGGCGGTGCTTCGGAAAGCTGGCATGTCAGTCGACAACAGCTTTTACAGATTGGGCGCATGACGCTTACCGAGGTTGCAGACTGGTTGGACGCCGACGCCGGGTGCGTGCGTCCGTTGCAAAGCTAAGTTTGACTTGGTAAAAGTTTCTAATTAACTGAAGCAAACATCTCCCTATTAATTTGTTTGCTCAGGCAAACAATTTCCTATTCATTCGTTTGCTAAGGCAGACACAATCACCTTAATGATCGAAACCCCGCAAATTGACCTTAATGCCTTCAGCGAGGCGCTTAAAACAGCGCGGCGTGCGCGTGGCTTGAATCAAGCTGAGTTGGCAAAGCATTTGGGCATTGCGCCACTGGTGCTCAGCAAACTTGAACGGGCAGAGTTGCGTCCGGATGAATCCTTGCTGGCAACGGTGGTGCGTGAATTTGGGGCGTTTTTGCCTGATGCTGCCCCGGAACTGAGCGAGACTCTTGCCGATTTTCCGGCGGATTTTCAAGCGGATTTCGCGCCGATGCGCGATGCCAGCAGCGAAACCCGCGTCGATACCGAAACGCATGCACATGCCAAAAGCGCTGCCGAAGATGCATTTATTGGGCGTAATCTTCGCGGCTATGAATTCATTGAGAAAATAGGCGAGGGCGGTTTTGGTGCGGTGTATCGTGCGCGCCAGCTCAGCGTTGGCCGCGATGTAGCGATCAAAGTGGTGCGTCCGGAATTAGCCGACGACGCCGAATTTATCCGCCGCTTTGAGGCCGAAGCGGAGCTAGTCGCACGCCTAGAACACCCGCACATCGTGCCGCTCTACGATTTTTGGCGCCAGCCGGGCGCGGCTTTTATGGTGATGCGCCTGCTCAAACGCGGCTCGCTGTCGCAATATTTGAAAGCCCAAGATGGCCTAGCGATGGAATCGGGTAAAAGCGCGCCTTTGCGGCTATTGCCAATACTGCATCAAGTCGCGCAAGCGCTGACCGCAGCGCACCGGGCTGGCGTTGTGCATAGAGATTTTAAACCGGCAAATATTTTGCTTGACGAAGCCGGAAACGCTTGTTTGGCTGATTTTGGCGTCGCCAAACAGCTCAATGACGATAGTGGCCGAACCAATTTTGGTGAAGTGGTCGGTTCGTTGGCGTATTGCGCGCCTGAGCAATTGCGTGGTGATGCGGTCAGTGCTGCGACCGACGTTTATGCATTGGGTTTAGTGGCGTTCGAATTGATCACGGGGCGCAGGCCATTTGCTGCAACCCAGGCCGCACATATTATTGACCAGCATTTGCACGAAGTTCCGCCGAATTTGAGTGAATTCGTGCCGGATCTGCCGGAGGCGATTAATATTGTAGTTGCGCGTGCGCTGGCAAAAGATGCGGCGCAGCGGCCGCAAGATGCACTGAGCTTTGTCAATGAATTAGAAGCAGCATTTCGCGGCAGTGAAGCCAGTTGGATGGGCGGCGCGCGGCTGGCAATGGGTGATTTTGCCACGCCCACCTCTAGCACGTTGCTGCAATTTCAAGACGTCGACAATCCTTATCTGGGTTTGGCCGCGTTTGATGAGGGTGACGCGCGCAATTTTTTCGGGCGCGAGGCGTTAATCGAGGAATTTGTTGAAAAGTTGTCCGTACCGGCTGTTTTGACGCGCGCGCTCATGGTGGTCGGTGCCTCAGGCAGCGGTAAGTCCTCGGTGGTGCGGGCGGGTTTGCTGCCAGCGCTGCGGCAGGGTGCGATTCCTGGCAGTAAAAAGTGGTTTATTACGACCTTGGTGCCCGGGGTAGATCCGTTTGCGAGTTTGATTGCGGCGCTGCAGCGGGTGGCGGTACGTGAGTTCGATTTGGCGGCGATGCTTAATCGCGATAGTTTTGGCCTGAGTCGCGCGATTGACCGCTGCTTACCGAATGAGCCAGATTGCGAATTGCTGCTGGTGATCGATCAATTTGAAGAACTATTTACCCTGTGCCACGACGAGCAGCAACGGCGGGCGTGGATCGCATCAATTACCACTGCATTGATGGATTCGAATAGCCGCTTGCGCGTGGTATTTACTTTGCGTGCGGATTTTTTAGACCGCCCGTTACAGTATCCAGATTTGGCCGAAATTGCGCGCGAACGCATGGTGCTGGTGCCCGCGATGTCGCTGGATGAACTAGAACGCGCCATCGTCGGCCCTGCGCGGCGGATTGGTTTGATGTTTGAAGCGGGGCTCGTTGCGGCGATTTTGGATGAGGTGCGCGATCAGTTGGGCGGGTTGCCGCTGCTGCAATATGCCTTGAGCGAGCTTTTCTTACGCCGCAAAGATCGTGAGCTGAAATTAAGCGCATTTCGCGCTATGGGCGGTGTGCGCGGTGCGTTGGCGGGGCGCGCGGAAAGCGCCTTTACTGAGTTAAACGTGCTCGCCCAGGACGCGGCCCGTCAGTTATTCCTGCGCCTAACGACTTTGGGTGAGGGCAGCGAAGATACGCGCAGGCGTGCGCGCCAAAGTGAAATTGTCGCATTGCAGCAAACTACTGAAGCCAGTGCCGCGAGTCGGGATGCGATTGCCGCATTTGCCAAGGCGCGCCTACTGACGTTCGATCGGGATGCGGCGTCGCACGAACCGACGATTGAAGTCGCGCACGAAGCGTTGTTGCGTAGTTGGTCGCGTTTGCGGGACTGGTTGAGCGCATCACGTGCGGATTTACGGCTGCAGCGCCAGCTCAGTGATGCTGGCAATTTGTGGCGCAATAACTCCCAGGACCCAAGCTTTTTGCTTGCGGGTAATCGGCTTGCGCAGTTTCGCCCGCTTTTGCTGCAGACCGATGTTGCATTGACCGAAGCGGAGACCAATTATTTGCAGCAAGCGATTCGCGCACAAGATCAACATGAGCTCTCGGAACGCGAGCGGCAGCAACGCGAGCTAGTGCAGGCGCAGGAGTTGGCTGAGCAGCAAATGGCGGCGGCGGAACTAGCAAAAGCCAGTGCGGCAAGCCAAAAGCGCGGCAACACGCGTTTGCGCTGGCTAATCGTGGGCTTGGCCGCGATTCTGGCGTTTGCATTTTGGCAAGCGTATCAGCTCAGCGTACGCAGTCAGGCGCTGGCATTGGAGACTAACCGCGCCAATATCGAGGCTAAAAGTGCGGGTGCGTTGGGTGAGTTTTGGCAAGATTTATTCGCCACCGCAGATCCAAATCGATCCAAAGGCAAAGATCTGAGCGTGCGGGATGTCTTGGATGCAGGGGTTACGCAGTTGGGTAGCAAACTGGGTGACGCGCCTATCGCGCGCGCAACATTGCTGCTAACGATTGCGAAAACCTATCGGCAATTGAGTTCGATGGATTCGGCCAAGGCGGCGTTGCAACAAGCCAAAGAAATCATCGGCAAGTCTGATCAAAAGAAGCTACTAATTGAAGTTGAGTTGGAATTGGCGCGCGTACTTGCCGATATGGGCGACGCCAAAGACGCGTTATTGGCGCTTGCCCGCGCAAAAATACTGCAAGAAGCGATCGCGGCACCGCCGTTGGAACAAGCGGTAACGTTGAATATTTGGGGCAGCATTCTAAATGACGAGCTTGACTACAAATTGGCCGCAGAAAAGCTGGCTCTGGCGCTGAAATTACGAATCGACAACGGCGCATCAAGCACGGACATTGCGGGTAGCACCAGCAATCTTGCCTTTGCTTTGAGTAAAATGGGACGTTTGGCACAGGCAAATAAGTTATTTAAGCAGTCGTATGAGCTGCGCCTCAAAGCCTTGGGTAATCTTAATGTTGAGGTGGCGTTTACGCAGCTCAATTTAGCCCGCACCGAACGCGATCTTGGGCGCTTTAGCGTCGCAGACCAAGCGCTAGTGGACGTTTTATCAGTATTTAAGACATTATTTCCGGATGCAAACGCACCGCATCCCGCAATGGCGATGGTGCTGTTTGAACAAGCGATTTCGTTACGTATGCAGGATCAAAACACTGAGGCGGCTGAGTTTTTTGGCCGCGCTTCAGTGATTATGAATAAACAAGCAAAAAATGTGGTGATCGGTCCATTCCGTGAGCGTTCGATGGCATGGCTTGCGCTGGGGGAGCCGCAAGCAGCGCTTGCCGACATTCAAGTTTGCCTGGATGAAGCAGAAAAACTTGCGCAAACATCGCAATCAAAGCTGACGATGGCAGGATGCCAATGGCGCGCGGCGCAAATTTATCTAACACTTGGAAACGTCGTCGCGGCGCAGGCTTTGATTGCGAAAGCGCTCGATGGTTATCAAAACATAGACCCAGCTTTGGCACCGCCAACGGTCGAAAAGGCGCAGGCGCTATTGGTGCAAATGCAACTTGCGCAGGCACTAGGCCAAAGCAGCGCCGCTGAAGACGCGCGTTTACAGGCAAAGGAATTACTGAAACCCTTGCGCGAGTATTGGTTGGTGCGTCAGCTGTTGTTGAAATTGAAGAGCTAAGTCTCACAAAACCCTATGCAACTTACAAAATAACGGGTTTCGCTCTTGGCGCTACCCGATAAAGTAATGCCACATGGTTTCGTGAGGTTCTTTATGTTTGCGCTTATCTTAAAAAGCAGCGTCGTTTTCGGTCTGATCGCTTTGACGGATTTGGCTTTTGCCGAAATCAACGTTTGGACACCTTACGGGCCTGAAGGTGGCCAAGGCGGCAATATTTTGGCGCACCCGACTAATGCAAATCGTTTGTTTGCAGTTGGTTCGGGCCGAGTATTTCGCTCGGATGATGCTGCCGCGAACTGGCGACCAGTCATGAATGGCCTGCCGGATGGCCGTTCCGATATCACCATCGCGCTATCACCGGCGAATCCAGATATTGTCTATGCGGTGGTGCGTTCCGAGACATTTGCGAGCCTGGAAAGGGTATTTCGCACCACGAATGCTGGCCTGCGCTGGCAGCGCTTGCCCTATGTACGTCCAAGTGGTTCAAAAATTGTCGATATTTCGGTTAGCCCCACGAACGCGGATCACCTCATTATTACTAATTCAGCCGCCGGGCCTGCGGGCGTGGTGATGAGCGATAACGGCGGAAGAAGCTTTTTTGGCCCAACTTTGGGCTATGTTTCAACCAGTAATATCACCACCAGCGCAACCCGACACGGCACCACAGCTTATGCGGCGGTGCGCAATTCCACCGGCGGGCCACCGAGTATTTACAAGAGTACCAACGGCGGCGCAACTTGGGCCGCCACGACGGCACTGCCAACCAGCTTATTTGCTGCGCTTAGCATACGTACTGCACCTACAAGTTCGGCGATTTTATATGGCTCCGGCGAAGAGTTCCCGGCTGCCTGCATAGACCCGTGCAATGACGGGTTTATAACGGGTGACAGTGGTATGAGCTGGACGGTGCGTCCAAACATTATTTTTCAACCGTGGATTAGCCCCAATAACGCTTCGGTATTGCTTCAGTCTTTTTTGAACTCAGTGTCGTCATCAATAAATGCGGGGGTACTGTTCACTCAGCGCCTGCCTTTGACGAATGGATATTTTTTTGATGTCGCCGGCCATCCTAACTATCCGACTAGCCCGACTTTTTATGCTTCCTCAGTGACGCGAGGCATAGTTAAAACCAGTAATGACGGCGTATCTTCGGCGTCTGCGAATATTGGGTTTAATGCCACGCCGGTGCAGGCTATGGCGATTTTTAACGTCAATGCCAACAGCTATCGCGTTTATGCCGGGCACGAATCGGAGTTCGTATCCGATGGCTTGAGCGTACGTGGCGCATCAGATATCGTGCCGCCGACGGCATGGTCTGCGTTGCCGGTCGCCGCCGTGGGCGCGCAGGGAGTGCCCGCTGTGCAAGTGGACTACACCACCGGCAGCCGCATTTATGCTGGCACGGTGGGTTCGTCGTTCCTGCGCAGTACTAATACCGGCGCGAGTTGGAGCGCCGTCAATTTAACCGGAATTAGTAGCGTCAACGCCATCACGCTTGACCCACGCTCCTGCACGCCGCAGCCAATTACCGGCATTTGTACCGCAGGCCCACTGCAGACGCTGTTTATTGGTGGCTCGGAAAATTCATCGGTGGCCTTAGGTGCGAATTCGCGCGCGCTGCAAGTTTCCGATGACGGCGGACTAAGTTTTAGCGCTGTTACTGGCATTCCTCGGCCATTGGGTGCCACGCAAGTGCTGCGCGTTACCAGTATTGCCATCAATAATGCCAATCGCAATTTGGTTTACGCCGGGACTGCCTTTGTTGGTACTGGCGCTTTTGCTGGTAGTACCAACGGCGTTTTTAAAAGTACCAATAATGGCCGCAGTTGGAGCCCAGCAAATACTGGCCTGCCGCAGCTGCAAATTGGCGCGAATACCGGCTACAACGTCGGTGCGATTGAAACCACGCCAACTAATGGCTCGGTGATTTACGTTGGCATGTTCGACAATCCGCTCGCGCCATCCGCGCTTTCAGGCTTATACAAATCCAGCAATGACGGTGCATCCTGGTCAATTGTTGGCCTAAGCGGACGTATGATTCGCGACATTATTGTCAGCCCAACCAATGCCAATACGGTTTATGTCGCACTTTCTGGCACTGCCGCTGGGCCTGGGGCGGTGGTACGCAGTTTAAATGCCGGTGCGACCTGGGAATCGATCTCGACCGGCTTGCCAGCGGCGGGTGCATTCGCCCTGGTAGCGCGTGGGTCGCAGTTATTCGCGGGCACGCCCAGCGGCGTCTATGATTTTTTTCAAGGGCCGGATAATGATCTAGACAATGTCACTACCTCAGTCGAGGACGCCGCACCCAACGCTGGCGACTTAAATGGCGACGGTATTTTGGATAGCTTGCAAAGTAAGACGGCATCATTTTTGATTAAGTCGATTAACGATGGCTTGCCCGGCGCGGAATTTCGTGGACGTACCAACTACGGCAATACTGAAACCGGTGGCGTAGTTCTGGGCCTAGACGGCAAATCCATACTCGCAGGCTGCGACCAACTCAACAACGCCTACGGCATCGACCCAGAAGTTTATCCGCCCGACGAACACCCATCCGGCATTATTTATGATGCTTCGGATCTGGGCTTGATCAATGCTGAATTGGATAGTTGCTCGGCCGCGATTATCACTGTGCGCTTTGATGACGGCAATTTCGCTGATCCAGTGAACTGGTCATGGCGCAACTATGGCCCCATGGTGCCGGGTGACGATGCCACTTTTGGTTGGTATAACTTTGCCGGTGCGCAGCGCGTTAACAATACAACCTGGCGTTTGACGATTAATGCAAATCAACTGGGTGTTTATCGCGCCGAACCCAACACAATTTTGTTGCGTGGTGGGCCGTCGTTTTTCCCTGAAAGGTTATTGACGAACGGTTTTGAATAAGTGCAGATCGAGGCAGTAAAAAAAATGCCCCATCACTGAGGCATTTTTTGGCTGTTCGTTAACTTAAAACCACTAAAACCGCACGCGGTATTCGACACCGAGTATGCGCGGCTCGTTGATAAATCCGGTTAGGTTATTAAAATCGATCCCACCAACGATGACCTCTTTGTCCAGAATGTTGCGGCCAAATAAGGCCAATTCTTGATCACCATCGTTCCACAGATAGCCAACGCGCAGACCACCTTCGACCAAGCTTTTGCCGGTGAACTCACGGGACTCGTACAGGAAGAAGGACACTTTTGAGCGATACGCCCAGTCAGTGTAGACATACATTTCGCCGTTGCCCATTGGCACACTGTAACGCGCGGTCAGATTTCCGATAACTTTTGGAGCGTTCGGTAGGCTATTGCCGTTGATGGACACAGTTCCAGGCACGCGCCCAGCAGGATCAAGTACGGTGCAAGGTGCTCCGCAGGGCTGAATAAACAGGTTTGGATCCTTAATCTCTGTGTCGTTGTAGCTGGCACTGGCGGTCACCAGCAAGTCTGGGGTTAGATAAGACTCAAGGTCTGCTTCTATCCCTTGGCCGGTACTTTTCTTGGCATTGATTAGCTGGTTGAAGTTTGCTTGCCCGCCCACGGCGGTCAGCTGCTGATCTTTTACCTCATAGCGAAATGCCGTTAGGTTAAAGCGCGTC
>JAYVAQ010000193.1:0-2447 GCA_043750875.1 Rhodanobacteraceae bacterium | reverse complement strand
ATTAAGCCCAGCAGCAAGGTAGCTATTGCGAATGGTTTGAAATCACATGAATTTCGATTCTGCCCCTCACCCCCACCCTCTCCCCGCGCGAAGTCTTTGATTTTATTGGCATTTGCGGGCGTGGAGAGGGAGCCGTTGGAGGCAAAATGCCACAATCCGCCAAAAATCGAACTAAAAATGGCTGGCCGCAACGCGGCAATTGCCGGTCTCACCAGATATTCGCACCAAACCGAACTTAACGCCCCTGCAACGAAGCCGAAATTTGCTCCACATCCGCTGCCATCAAGCCCAGCCCAGCGGCAAGCGCAGCTAAATACGCCTTTTCCGCATCACTGTCGTTATTGATCGCCATGAGCGAGGCCGCATAGGTTTCGCGTTTCAATCCTTCGCGGCTTTGGCTGACAATCTCGGAAAGTGTGGCCGGTGTGGCAATTTGCGCTAACAAAAATTGCTGTGTTTGTGGGCTTAAACCTGCGGTCAAGGCGCGTTCTAGAATTCTGCTGCGCTCATCGCTGTCGATCGTACCATCGGCATTCGCGGCGGCAATCATCGCGCGAATCAAATGTGTGGCATCTGCTTCCCGATCATTCTCAGGCGCACTGACCGCTGGCGGCGGTGGCGGCATCGCGCTTGATCCCGGCGGCGGTGGCGGCATGCCAGGGCCGGCATTGTTCGCGGTTTGCGCTTTTTGTTCTTGAAAATGCTCAAACGCTGCCCACGCAACGCCGAGTGCGCCAATGCCCAACGCGCCTTTGCTTAAGCCCGCGCCAATACCGCCATTGACCGAACCCATACCCGCGCCCATCGAGCTTGCTGCCCGCCCCATCGCGCTGCCGCTTAACATATTTCCTAAAAGTCGTTCTAAATCAAACATGAGCATTCCCTTTTTTGACGCCGATCTGGCGCTTGATGCGCCGAGTTTAGACGCAGTCCAAGCAAAAGCGAATCGTGCCAGAGGGTGATATGAACTTTAAAATCGTCCTTGCGATTTTTCGGCTTCAAGGCGGCTGTTGAGAAACAACGAACAACGAAACTCGTCATTGCGAGCACAGCGAAGCAATCTCGCTTTGAACCACTAGATTGCTTCACTGCGTTCGCAATGACGATACGATTTTCCGCGTTAATTTGAATTGCTCAGGTGCCTAGCTATAGCTCAATGGCTGCGCCTTTCCCCAAAAAACGCGATAGCTAAACACCGTGTAGGCAAGCGTTGCGGGCATGCTGATGAGGGCACCAAGCGCAATCAGACGCATCGCGTCGGTAGACGTTGCCGCCTGCCAGATCGTTATTTTGTCCACTACCAAATAGGGAAACAAGCTGTAGGCTAATCCCAAAAAAGCGAGGCAAAAAATCGCAACCGCGCAAGCAAACGGTTGCCAGGCGCGGTGCCATGCTGGATGGAGCGCCGTTTGCTCGGGCGTACTAACAATTTTCAAACGCTCTAGCCGCCAAGCACATACGCCAAACAGCAGCAGTGTTAATAATGGAATTGGCGCCAGCAAGAACATTTCCGGCAGGCCAAACCAAAGCTCGAACATGCGGGCGCTGACCATCGGCGTGACCACACTAACCGCAAGGATCCCAAGCCCGGTCAAGCCCAAAGCGTGCATGGCCCAACTGCGTGCCTTGTTTTGCAATTCGCCGTCGGTTTTCATAATTAACCAGCACGCGCCTAAAAGCACATAGCCTGATGCCAGTGCGCAACCAATAAATCCGGCAAACAGCACATTCGCGACATTGTATTGATAGCCGACGATATGCATGCCCAACATAAATCCTTGGGCTAGCGCGGTGAGCAACGAGCCTAAGTAAAAAAGCTTATCCCACAGCGCTTTACGCTCGGCCTTGACCTTGGCACGAAAGTCAAACGCGACGCCACGCAATGTCAGGCCAATCAACATCAGTGCGACCGGCAGGTAGAGCGCACCCAAGATCTCGCCGTGGGCGCGCGGAAACACGGTAAGCAAGATGCCAACGCCGAGCACCAACCAGGTTTCATTAGCGTCCCAAAACGGCCCGATAGACGCGATCATGGTGTCTTTTTCCAAGTCCTCGGCACGCCGCAAAAGTATGCCTACGCCTAGATCAAAGCCATCCAGAATCACATAAGCCAGCATGGCAAAACCCATAACAACCAAAAAGATTTCAGGCAAATACGCGTTCATGGTGCGTCCTCGGCGGTCTCGGGGCTAACTTCGGTATCTAGCGACGGCAAATCGCCCTGCACCGCTTTTTTCGCAAGATAAAAAAGTGTGCGCACGAACGCAGCGATCAGCGCCAGGTACAAACTCAGATACAGCGTTAAAGTAATGCCGATCTGCGTACTCGTCACGCTACTACTTGCGGCCTGAGCCGTCGTCAAAATGCCATTGACTAACCACGGTTGACGGCCAATTTCAGTCACATACCAGCCAGCGAGCACGGCAATCCAGCCAGAAAAAGTCATG
>JAYVAQ010000192.1:0-2388 GCA_043750875.1 Rhodanobacteraceae bacterium | reverse complement strand
GCCTGAGCTTGCTTGTGCGATCGATGCGATTAGCACCAAGGCAAGACCTAATAACAGCTTAGTAAGCACGACCGACTGGACACGCTTAAAGCCAACATCGCCGATACAACGAATAATTTTCATGAAGTTTCCCGAAACAATTTAGCTGGCAAAGTGGAGAAAATCCTACGCATAGGGCCACATTTGCAGTGTCTGGGCAAAACAATCGAACCAATGTTTTGTGGCTTGCTGAGTTAGCGGTTTTTCCTGGGCTAAACTGTCATGAGTTGCGAAACTATTTTTAAAGCTTTTGAATTGAGGCGAACCGGGCTATCTGTATCGCTTTGGCACGGAATAGCCCATCACTAGAAATTCTGAAAATTTACGCCGCCGACATTGTCTTCATTGCCACGTCGGCTGGTGTTGCCCCCCTGATATTTCGCTTGATCTTTGCCCTTGGTCGAACGTTCCAGCAATTGTAAAAAGTGCGCATCGCTTGGAAATTTTGAGCTGAATCCGATGCTCGCGGTAACCTGAAGGGCGGCGTCATTTGCTTTTAAATTGATATCGCGTGCAATTGCTGCCACCAAAGTATCGGCAAGTTTTTGCGCTTGAAATTCCGGTACCAACGGCATCAAAACTACAAATTCATGATTATCCCAACGTCCGACGACTTGGCCCCGTTCTAAAGCCCGGGAAATGCGCTGTGCGATGGTTTTCAGCACACCATCCGTTTTTTCTTGGCCATTCTCTTTGGAAAATTCGCGAAATTTGTCAAGTTCGATCCATAGAATCGAAAAGTTAGTGCGCGCTTTGACTGCTTCAGTGAAGCCGGTAGAGGCGCGTAATTCCACGGCGGCACGATTATAGATTTGCGTGAGTTTGTCTATTTCACGGTCTGACTTATCTTCTGCTTCGCCACGCGCAAGCTCCATCGAATCGATTGCACGCTGGGCAAACTCGCCCGCATCATTTAGCTCATCAGACGTAAAGTTGGCACCGGGCTCTCGCGCAATCAAAAGTATGCCAAATCCAGGCTTAGGGATTGGAATAGGCAACACAACCAAAGTCTGCGCGCTCCAACGTCCGACTTCCGCCAGTAAATTTAACGTCACTGCATTGCCCGACCACGCGACGTTTTTAAACGCTTGCTCGTAGGCTTTGATCAGCGATTCATATTCGGACTGTGCGCGCGGGTCACCGCACACCAAACGGTCACCTTCGCCCTCGGGAAAACGCACCAGCGCCGCGCAGGAGCGCTGTGGCAGCGTTTTTTTAATTCTTGCCAGCAGCCGACGCAATACGACAAAACTTAAATCATCAGCACTCGCGCGATTGACTGCCTCCTTCAGTTCGGCATCAAACTCGACCTTGGCGTTCTCACGATCAGTGTGCAGCTGAAAATGTGCATCTTTGCGCCGATCCAGCGCTTCCTCGCGGCGTTTTCGTACGACGACGAAAATCGCGATAGCCACTGTCAGGGCCAGCGCTACCGTCATTGATACGGTGTAGACATTCCAGCTTAGGAATTCGGAATTTTGCGCAAGCGCAGCGCTGGGTGCGCAAGCTATTAACGCCATACACGATAGGCGGGTCATAAGCCGGCTCATTTATTGCGAGGCAAATCAAGGTGCAAATGCAGCCAATCATTGACTGTATCGTGCCATTGGATAGAATTTTCGGGCTTCAAAATCCAATGATTCTCATCGGGATACCAAAGGAATTTACTTTCGATTCCTTTACGCTGCAGCGCGGTGAACGCGCTAATTCCCTGCTCGAACGGGACGCGGAAATCGTTCATGCCATGAATAACCAGCATCGGCGTTTTCCAGTCCTGAACTTTATTGACGGGATTGTCACTTTCAATTTCGGCGGTGCGTTCCCACGCCACGCCGCCATTCTCCCATTCGTCAAACCAAAGCTCTTCAGTTGAATAGGACATAAAACGCTTATCAAATATACCGGCATGCGTCACCAGGCATTTAAAGCCGTCCGGCCAAGCGCCAGCGATCCAGTTGGTCATGTAGCCACCGTACGAACCGCCCAATGCGCAGGCGCGTTTACCGTCTAAAAACGAGTATTTTTGCAGTGCCGCAGCCATGCCTTTTTGTAAGTCTTCAAGTGGTTTGCCACCCCAATCGCCACTAATTGCGTCGGTAAATTTTTGCCCGTACCCGGTGGATCCGTGGAAATCCACCATGATCGCAGCAAAGCCCTGTCCGCTATAGGTTTGCGGGTTCCAACGGTAGTGAAAATGGTTGCCAAAACTACCTTGTGGGCCGCCATGAATTAGATAGGCGATTGGATATTGTTTGGTGGCGTCAAAATTAACTGGTTTTACTAGCCACGCATAGACCGTTTCGCCGCTAGCGCCGGGGAAGCTAAACTGCTCGGCGGCGCCAAACGCGA
>JAYVAQ010000191.1:0-3353 GCA_043750875.1 Rhodanobacteraceae bacterium | reverse complement strand
TACAGAGCTTAAAGTCATCATTGGCGCATTTCTTCG
The DNA here is from genome assembly GCA_043750875.1 of Rhodanobacteraceae bacterium. GTDB lineage: Bacteria > Pseudomonadota > Gammaproteobacteria > Xanthomonadales > SZUA-5 > JANNYA01. The sequence goes on along the minus strand of JAYVAQ010000191.1, from coordinate 3,317 downwards.
CTTTGCCTAGAAAAGCTCCCTCTCCACGCCAGCCATTTTTGAACGCGAAATAGACGGTGCGGGGGAGAGGGTTGGGGTGAGGGGTAAGACTAAATCAGGATTCTGCATAAGTTACTGTTTTTCTTGATATTTTTCTATTTACCCCTCACCCCCGCCCTCTCCCCGCACTATTTCTTTGTTTCAATTAGGAATTTATGGCGTGGAGAGGGAGTTTTTTGAGGCTGTTCCACTGAATTCGCGTACTGGACGTCACCCTAAAGCGACCGAGTTCTACCGCCATCTACCGGCAAATTAACCCCGGTTATGTAACTCGCCGCCTCTGAAGCCAAAAATGCCACCGCGGCGGCAATTTCAGCGCTGCTGGCAAAGCGTCGCATCGGCACTTCGGCTTTTAGTGCTGCTTCCACGGCATCGATATCACTGCCGGATTTTTGCATTCGGCCACTGATAATCGCGTCCAAGCGCGCGGTTTGGGTAAATCCGGGCAACACGTTATTGACGGTAATGCCATCGCTCGCGACCTCAGCAGCCAATGTCTTTGCCCAAGCCGCCACGGCCGCGCGCACGGTGTTAGAGACGCCTAAATCTTTCAGCGGCTCTTTTACCGAGGTCGAAATAACGCTCACAATACGGCCAAATTGACGTGCCCGCATGCCGGGTAACAAGCATGTTGCAATGGTATGTCCAGCCAATAAGTGCTGTTGAAACGCACTCAAAAACTGTGCGCAGCTGGCACTGGCAATCGGGCCAGCGGGTGGGCCACCGGTATTGTTGATAAAAATATCAATGCCACCGCCACGCAACAATTCCGTCTGAATTGCTGCTTCTAGTGCAATTAAATCCGCCATATCAACCGCTAAGCTGCGGTGCGCGCGTGCCGAACTGAGCGTTGGCAACGAGCTAATAAGTGCATCTAGGCTGCTTTGCGTGCGCGATAGCGCGATCACTTCCACATCCGCATGCGCCAACGCTTTTGCACATGCTGCACCTATGCCTGCACCCGCGCCACAGACCAACGCTCTACGTAGGATCGTCATTGTTCAACCCCTGAATGCGCGACTTTTTTTACTAATGGCTTGAGTGCAACGCGTGAGAAGCGCCATAGCGGCCCCGGCACTTTTTCACCGCCGACATAGAGCGAGTTGCAATCGCGCGTTAGCGTGATTGCCTCGGCTTGAAACATCAGCGGCAACGCCAGAACTTGCGGCAATTGCCCGACCAAAGCGCGTGCCCAGCTTTGGCTATTCTCTTTCTGATAGCGATAAACCGAGGCATAGGTAAGCAACAGCAACTCGTTGCCATCACAGCCCATAACCGCGCCCGTGGGTTGGGAGCCATAGCGCACTGCGTTGCCCGCGTCGGCGGAATTCTGGTCATTCACCGGTATGCCTTCCAAGGTGGCGATGCGCTCGGCTACTTGTTGTTCGTTCGATGTGGGCTGTAGCGGTAAACGATATAAAATCGGCGGTAATACGCGCTTAATGACGATGTACAAATAACCGCTCTTGGCATCAACGGCTAAACTTTCCGCATCATGCGCGCCATCCGGATAGCGGAAGTGAATCGTCCAGTCTGGGGCAGCGGTTTTTCGGCCCGCAACATCCGCGATGATGTAAATTTTGTGATCGTTCTGCAGTGCGGCGTTATCGCCAATATCAGCGACGGCAACATAATGTAGCCGCTCGCCTTTCGGCGGTTTAAGGCTAAAGCTTGCTAAGTCCTCAATATCAACGTTTTCCACGTTTTTTAAGTGCAGTTGACCCTTAATTTTACCCTTCGCGTCTACTTGCCAAAGAATCGGCTCCTGCCCGCCATCATTGATCGCCCAAAAGTGGTTTTTGCGACGCGCGGGCGCCATGCCGGAAAACTCGACTAAACGCACATCGGTCATCAATCCAGCAAGTCGCGGTGCGGCAAACGGCATTTTAGTGGCCGAAGTTGTCTCGCCTACCGCCATCGAGGCGCCACACAAAAACGCAGCCAATGCTGAGGCCTGCGCTGCGAAAAGAAATTTATTGTTTGAAAAGCTCACTTCACTACCTCGCTAACATCGCCGCGAACGACATCCACGGCATCAACCACCAAATTACCCAACAGCGTTGCACCGACAAACGCCGAGCTCGGGTCGCCATCGGTAATCGCAAGCGCAATATGACCAGAATCAAAGCCGCCCAGCGCTGCGTCGAAGCTCCGCCAACGATCACCGATAAACGCTTGCGTCCAAGCATGCGGAACAAAAATATTTGCTTGACCTAGATAATTTGGCGCATACGCCAAGCCGCCGACGACCCGTGTAGGAATGCCAATGGCCCGGCCCATTGCCGCCAGCAAAAGCGCGTGCTCGGTGCAATCCCCAGATTTGGCGACGAATGCCTCTTTCGCCGACGCATACGCTGTCGTCAAATTGCTGTCTGAAATATGTGTGGCAACGAAGACTTCTAAGGCATCCATCTGCGCCTGCGCGCCAGTCTTGCCTTTTGTTTGTTGCAACGCCGCTTGTATAATGTCTGCGTCGTCGCTTTGCAGCCAAGCCGTAGGTTTTCTGGCAAGTGCCAAGCTAGCGGGTGATTTTTCCGAAGCCGCTGCAGTTCCACACTGTTCGCAAACTACAACGTCAAAGCCATTTGAACTCATCGAAACCTTTTGCTCGTCAGTTTCCGGCGCCAAGGTTGCAGTTTTAGTTTTCAAACGCATACGAAAACGTAGTGTTCCATTGCGTTCTACTTCGCTAAGGGCGCGCGGCGCTCTAGCAAATTGTTCTAAAAAGAAATTGCTGCTTTCGTTTGGCGCCAATGCAACTGCGCGCGTGCTTGCTGCAAGGCGCATATTGAGCCCGCCAATCGCGGTATCAACGGTATAAAGATTGAAATCAGCATCCACAAGCGCACTAGAGGGCACTTCAGTATTCGGTAGATACATAATTTGCTCGACCTTCATCAGCGATTTCGAGCCCTCAAAAGTGTCGCTTTGCGCGTTTGAAAGCACTTTCGTCTGCACGGTAAAGCTGAGCATCACGCTAGGATCGAAGGCAACAAAGCTGATCGTAGTACCCGGTTTGAGGCCGCTGGCACGAAGTTTATTGACCTGCGCGGCCGGAAATAGCGCATCAGCCGCAAGCTTTAATGTGCGCATTGGCCGCACGACGCCATTGACAGTTTCGATAATTTGAATCGTGCGGTCCGCGAGCACGGTTCCCTGGGTAAGTGTTTCTTGGCTGCTTGCTCGATAGCGCACGGCAAAACTCAACGGCCGCCCCGATATGGTTTCTTCGGTCATTGTCTCGGTGTAAAGCGATGCTTTTTCGCCGCCGCGATCAA
>JAYVAQ010000190.1:0-3202 GCA_043750875.1 Rhodanobacteraceae bacterium | reverse complement strand
CTTCTTTTCTATTTTTCGTGCGCTATTCTCGGGGTTAGACCGAATTATTACAAAGAGCAATTATCCGATGAGCAAAAAACTAGCTGCGATCACCATCGCTGCCATTCTGGCCGCGTGCACGGCGAGCCAAAACCTAAGCAAATCAATACCCATCAGCATTAATGAAGCGCGCTACAAGGCGGATCTAAAAGAAATCTCATCGGATCATTTTGAAGGCCGCGGCCCAGGTGCGGTGGGTGAAAAACGTTTTGTGCCCTGGCTGGAAGCCCAATTCAAAGCCATTGGCTTGGCCCCGGGCAATGGCGAAAGCTATCTGCAAGCAGTGCCGATGACCGAAATCACCAATGAAATATTGCAGCCGTTGAGCTTTAAGCACAAAGGTGTGGTGACTACGCTTAAGCCGTTTGAAGATTTCACATTGAGCTCACGCGATCTCAGCGAACAGGTCAAATTAGCCGACTCGGAGCTGGTTTTTGTCGGGTATGGCGTAAACCAGGCGAATGAAAACTGGAACGATTACAAAGACATCGACGTGAAAGGCAAAACCGTCGTTGTGCTGATCAACGACCCGGGTTTTCACGTGGGTGATGCCAGTTTATTCAACGGCAAAGCAATGACCTATGCTGGCCGTTGGGGCTACAAATTTGAGGAAGCGGCGCGTAAAGGCGCGATTGGTTGTTTGATTGTGCACGATGATTTAGGTGCAGCTTATGGTTGGGACGTGGTTAAAAACGGCGCCGCGCGGCCTGAGTTTGAACTACCGGTTAAACCCGGCCAGCAAGCGCCGCTGAGTGTGCAAGGCTGGATAAGCGCCGGTACCGCAAATGCCTTGTTCAACAATGCCGGGCTCGATTTTATGGCGCTGCGCACCGCGGCAAATAAACGCGGCTTCAAAGCGGTACCGTTGAATACCACTGCAAGTGCAGTCATTGGCCACAAGATTCGCACCGCGACTAGCCAAAACGTGTTGGGCCTGATCAAAGGCAGCGAGAAGCCCGACGAAGTCGTCGTTTACACCGCGCATTGGGACCATTTGGGCCGCAACTTTGGTTTGCCCGGCGATCAAATTTTCAACGGCGCGATCGATAACGCCACTGGCGTTGCGGCTTTATTGGAAATGAGCCGCAACATCGTCCTGCAAAAGCCCAAACGCAGCGTGCTGATGTTAGCGGTGACATTAGAAGAGTCGGGCTTGCTTGGCAGCCGCTACTACGCCGAAAACCCGGTGTTTCCAATGAATAAGACGCTCGCCAATATCAATATGGACGCGCTTAAGTTGATCGGCCCGAGCAAAGATATCGAAGTCGTCGGTTTCGCGAATTCCGAATTAGAAGACGTTCTTAAGCCGCTCGCGGCTAAGCAAAATCGAGTGCTTGTGCCCGAGCCCACACCGGAAAACGGCTTTTACTTTCGCTCGGATCATTTCAACTTTGCCAAAATGGGCGTGCCAGCGTTGTACGTCAAAACCGGTCAAACGCACGAAGAAAAAGGCTTTGCGTATGGTCAACAGTGGGCGAAGGATTACAACGATCTGCGCTACCACAAGCCCGGCGACGAATATGATGACAAAGCCGATTACCGGGGCATCGTGCAAGATTTAGATTTGTTGGTGCAGGTAGGTCTAGCGGTCGCGAATGGCGCAACTTGGCCCAATTGGTATCCCAAATCGGAGTTCCGGGCAATTCGTGATGCATCCATGACAGCCAAACCTGTGGCGGCAAAACAATGAGCGCCGTTCGTACCCGCTTCGCGCCCTCCCCCACCGGAGATTTGCACGTCGGTGGTGCACGCACCGCACTTTTTAGCTACTTGGAAGCCAGACATCGCGGCGGCACGTTTATTTTGCGCATCGAAGATACCGATCTGGAACGCTCGACGCCCTCTGCGGTCAAGGCGATTTTGGATGGTATGAGCTGGCTAGGACTGCATCATGATGATGGCCCGTACTATCAGACCAAGCGCTTTGCGCGCTACCGTGAAGTGGCCGAGAAGCTTTTGAGCGAAGGCAACGCGTATCGCTGCTATTGCACTAAAGATGAGTTAGAAGCGATGCGCAATGCCGCCGAGGCGAACGGCGAAAAGCCGCGCTACAACGGCTATTGGCGTGATCGCAGCGATGCGCCGCCGCTGGATGCTGACGGCAAGCCGGTCAAGGGCGTTATACGCTTTAGGAACCCGCAAACCGGTCAAGTCATTGTGAATGATCGGGTGCGCGGCAATGTGGTGTTTGAGAACGCCGAACTGGACGATTTGGTCATTTGGCGTAGCGATGACGCGCCGACTTATAATTTTGCCGTCGTCGTCGACGACGCCGATATGGGCGTGACCGACGTAATTCGAGGCGATGATCACCTCAACAACACGCCACGCCAAATCAATATTTATCATGCACTTGGGTTAACGCCGCCCAGCTTCGCGCATTTACCGATGATTTTGGGCCCGGATGGCGCGAAACTCAGCAAACGCCATGGCGCTGTCAACGTGATGCAGTATCGAAGCGACGGCTTTTTGCCACACGCAGTGTTGAATTATTTGGTGCGCTTAGGCTGGAGCCACGGCGATCAGGAAATTTTCTCGATGGCAGAGATGATCGAGCATTTCAGTGCGGATCGCGTGAATCACTCCGCCAGCAGATTTGATGTCGAAAAGCTGACATGGTTGAACCACCACTACATCAAAACATTAGCGCCCGAAACCATCGTCGACGAATTTCGCTGGCATTTAGCGCAACAAGGTTTGTCTGAGGAAAATGGCCCGAGCGCGTTGGATTTGATCGCGGCCTTACGCGAACGTTGCCCGACCTTAAAAGATATGGCGGAAAAATCGGCCGTGTGGTTTCAGCCGCTTGCTAGCTATGACGCTGCCGCAGTTGCCAAGCAAATCAATCCGGTATCGCTGGGCGCGCTGAAAACCTTGCGCATAAACCTCGCCAATACGGAAGAATTCACGCCCGCCAGCATTCATGCGGTTTTGGAACAAACCTTGGCTGAGTTGGCTATTGGCATGGGTAAATTGGGGCCAGCGACGCGAATAGCGATTACCGGCACCACGGTTTCCCCGGCGTTGGATCAAACGATTTATTTGGCAGGTAAAGCGGGCGCGCTGGCGCGTATGGATGCTTTATTGGCGAAGTTTGGCTAAAGCCCGTTCAAGCGCTTGACTTTGATCGAAGCAACGCATTTGGTCGTGCCCCAATGGGGCA
>JAYVAQ010000189.1:0-11872 GCA_043750875.1 Rhodanobacteraceae bacterium | reverse complement strand
GATCAACTGTTAGACAAAGCGCGCTGGCCTGCCTCGTAGCAAGTCCGCACGGCGGCGGCTGGCGCGCGTTTTAGCTTTTGCACATTTTCATTTGCTGCTCTGGTTGGCGTATTAAAAATTTCGCCAAGCTGTCACACACACCAATGCACCCGGAAATAATTTCTATAAATCAACGGCTTATGATTTCGACCAAGTTTTAAGCAAAGCAGGAAATTGGCGCTTGACAGGCTTGGCTGGCGGCGCTTTCACGGGGCTTTAAACGCATTGTCCACAGAGTTATCCACAGTTTTTGTGGAAAACTTATTTTTCTTTTGGAATCAATTACTTAGCATGATGTCGTGAGTTTTTGGCGCGTGCTTACTGACCTAGATTGGAACCTGCTCCTGACAACTAACCAGCGCGCGTTTCACATGCTCCATTAATTCGCCACGGCTATTTAGCGATTGCGTTTGATTTTTGCTTCACATTGCAATTGCACGCTTAGGTTTCGACCTAAGGAAACACCTATGCGCAAAATAATTTTTATCGCACTCGCCAGCTTTGTGCTTACTGGCATGACGTCTGTAATCGCTCACAGCAAGGCCACATCGAACACGGTTTTGATCGTCGTGAGTGGCGCGGGACAAGATGCAGGCAAGACTCTTCCGGGTTTTGAGATGGACGAGCTGTCGCAAGCTTGGTTGATTTTTAACGACAATGGCTTGAAGACCGTGATCGCCAGCCCAAGGGGTGGCCAGGTTGAAGCGGATAAATTCGACGCGGAGCTTGCATTCAACGCTCGCTTTATCAGCGATCCGCGCGGACAAGCGCAATTAAGCCACACACTTGCGTTTGCCGAAATCAGGCCGGAACAATACGACGCCTTGTACGTTGTGGGTGGTAAAGGTGCGATGTTTGACTTGGTACAGAGCCAGGAGCTCAGTGCGATCACTCGTGGCATTTATGATCTTGGTGGGATAATCAGCGCCCTTTGCCACGGCCCGGCAGTGCTTGCCAATGTCACGCTAAACGATGGTACGAGTCTGATCGCCAATCGCCGCGTCACCGGCTTTAGCAATGAAGAAGAAGCAATCTTTGGCAAGAAATGGCAATCAGAATTTCCATTTCTGATTGAAACCAAGTTAAAGGCCTTGGGCGCCCGTTGGGAAGAGTCACCTATGATGATGCCCAAGGTCGTGGAGGATGGTCAGCTGATCACTGGGCAAAATCCGTATTCCACCGCCCAATTGGCAGAAGCGATCGTGCGCAAACTCGGCCGCACGCCCATTGCGCGTAAGCTGCATCGTGATGAAAACGCAATGGTCTTAGCCGAATGGGTGCACCGCGGCCAGATCAAGCAAGCGGTCGCGCAATTGGCAGCGGCACCTAAAAAATACCACGTCGAATTGATCGGTTTACTCGGCTACTACCAACTACAAAGCGCCAACACCAAGGATCAAGTACTGCGCGCGCAACAATTGATGGAACTGGTGCGCCCGTATTTTGCGCCGCCCGAATTGCTGTTGGGACTTGCCCAGAGTCACCAACGTTTGGGCAACTTGAGTAAGGCGCGGGAATTGGCTCAGGCCTTGTTAGCGATAAATCCTAAGCTGGACGCGGCTAAGAAACTGATGGCGCAAATCGAGCAAACTCAATAAGCCAGCAGTACTTTCGCCGCAAGTGCATCAGCGGGCAACTTGACGGCTATGTCAAACTCACCAAAGCCCGCGCCAGCGCTTGAAACTCAGCCTGCGACAAGGTTTCCGCCCGGCGCTTTGGGTCGATACCGACTGCGGCAATTTGCAGGGCACTGAGCACGGGCATAACGCCATTCGCCAGCGTTTTTCGCCTCGCACTGAATGCCAGGCGGGTCAAGGTATCAAGTGCAGCATGTTCGACGGCAGGCAGCTGCACCGCGTGCGGCTGTAATCTGACGATCGCGCTGTCGACTTTGGGCACGGGCCAAAACGAAATCGGCGCTACTTTGAACACCGATGTCACCTGCGCTTGTGCTTGTGCCATCACGCTCAAGCGGCCATAGACTTTACTGCCCGGCAAGGACGCCATGCGATCCACGACTTCTTTTTGCAGCATGAAGTGCATATCTTCAATTGCGTCAAAATGACTGAGCAAATGAAAAATAAGCGGCGTGGAAATATTGTAAGGTAAATTACCAACTACGCGCAATTTCTTCCCGGCCTGCGCCGCTAACGCGCTGAAATCCACCGTCAACGCATCGGCGCTAATGATGCTCAATGTGCCAACGGCAGTTGCCATTTGTGCGAGCGGTGCGATCAAATCCCGATCTAATTCAATCGCCGTCATTTGCCCCAATTGGCGCAACAGCGGCAGCGTCATCGCACCTTGGCCTGGGCCAATTTCAATCATTGCTTGCCCAGATGCGGGGGCAATCGCGGCAACGATACGCTCGATGACGCTGTTGTCGCGTAAGAAATTTTGGCCAAAGCGCTTGCGTGGCGTGTGGCTCATAGCACAGCACCAGCGCGTTTCAACACCGCTAAGTGCAGTGCGTAATCAATGGCGGCATACAAACTTTCCGGGCGCGCGAGCGCCTTGCCAGCTAAATCAAGTGCCGTGCCGTGATCAACACTCGTGCGAATAAAGGGTAAGCCGAGCGTAATATTTACCGCTTCGCCAAATCCTTGCGCTTTCAAAACCGGCAAACCTTGGTCGTGATACATCGCAAGGATCACGTCCACCTCGTTCAAGCGCCCCGGCACAAACGCCGTATCTGCGGGCCAGGGCCCGAGCAATTTAATGCCACGCGCGCGCAAATCACGCAATACCGGTTCAATGACCTCAATTTCCTCACTGCCTAGATGTCCGCCTTCACCGGCGTGCGGGTTTAAGCCGAGCACACCGATTCGCGGTGCGCGCAGACCAAACTGATCGCGCATACCGCGATCTAAGGTAGTTATGATTGACGTCAAGCGATCCGGTGTTATTTCTGCAGCAACGTGCCGCAGCGGCAGGTGCGTCGTCACCAGCGCTACCTTGAGCTTCTCAGTAGCAAGTAGCATGACCACCGGCGCACCACCGCTGAGCTGTTGCAAAAACTCTGTATGTCCAGAAAAACTTATGCCCGCGTCGTTGATTACGCCCTTGTGCACAGGGCCAGTCACCATCGCGTCAAACTCACCCGATTGGCAACCCGCGGCAATACGCTGCAAAACACTGAGCACGTAGTGCGCGTTGCCTAGCCGCAAAAAGCCGAACTCGTTCGCCTGTGCCAACTTTTGTGGCACAAAATAAACCGTCGCGGGCGGCATTGGCTCAAAATTGTTCGCATCGAAGCGCTCAATTTTAAAGCCGGTTCGCACCACCCGGCTGGCCGCTTCAAGCAAACTGGGGTCGCCCACGTAGATAAGCTGTGCGCCGCCTGCACCCCGCTCAATGGCGCGCGCGATCAGCTCGGGACCTATGCCTGCGGGTTCGCCCGCTGATAGTGCAATGCGCAACGCACGAGTGCTCAGCATCGATTTGCCTTGTTGCAAAGCCTACATTGATTAACCCAGGTGCTCAATTAACCCTGACGCTCCGCCGCTTCGTCTGCCTTTCGCTGCTGTTCGCGCAGTACCTTAGCTTTTTCTTCTTCTAACTCTTTCGCGGCTTCTGCGTCCAACTCTAAATCATCGGTAGGCACGCCTTCCAAACGCAACTCAACGAAGCTTTCGTTGCGCAGTTGGCGCACAAACTGCTGATAAGCCTCGTCTGATTTACGCTCGCGGATGCTGTCGCGCGCTTGATTGCGCGCATAGTCTTTGGTGCGATCTAATTCACGTGTACCAACGCGTTTGACGATATGCCAGCCCTCTTCAGTGTTGAAAGGCTTGCTCACTTCGTCATCTTTCAGCGCCGCAATAGTATCGGCGTAGGTGGTGCCGTAGGTTTGCAAATCAAACCAACCCATATCACCGCCCAGTGCCGCTGTTTGTGCGTCATCCGAGTATTTTTTTGCTTGGTCAGCAAAATCTGCGCCACCGGCTAAGCTGTCGCTAATGCCGCGGATGGTCTTTTCAGCCTGAGCGTCACTGGTCAGCTCATCTACTTTCACCATAATGTGGCGGGCGCTGAACTCGGTAACCATCACTTGTGCATCGGACTTAGATTCCAGAACTTTCAAAATATGCAGGCCGCTTTGTGAGCGCACGGCACGCGTGACTTCGCCAGGTTTCAATCCAGATAGTGCTTCAGCAAACGCGCCCGGAATTTGATCGTAACGGCGCCAGCCGATCACGCCGCCATCAAGTGCCTGTTCGGCATCGGAATAACGAATTGCAGCCGCAGAAAATTCCATCTTCCCTTCGTCAAGCAGTTTTTTGACGCCATCAATTTTCTTTTTGGCAAGTTCCAGTTGCTCATTGCTGGCATTGTCAGGAAGCGCAACCAAAATTTGCGCCAACTTTATTTCGCCCTGCTTTAGTTGCCCGGACGCTAGCAAAATATCAATTTCCGACTCGCTGACGTCCGAACGGCTTTGCGCGACCCGTTGGCGCAGCTTTTGCGTCAATATTTCATCGCGCATGGTGGTGCGGAAATCACTGAGGCGCAGACCATCTTGCTCTAACGCGCCGGCCAACTGCTCAGGCGTCATTTTATTGCCGTTAGCGACGCGCGCGACTGCTTGGTCGACTTCGGTGTCGGTTACTTGCACGCCGGTTTCTTGTGCACGAATTACCTGCAATTTGCCGATGATCAAGCGCTCAAGCAGCTGTTTTTCCAGCACGTTTTGCGGCGGTAGTTGATCTTCCTTGCCAGCATATTGCCGGCGAATGTTGATGACGGCACCACTGAGCTCACTGCTCAAAATCACATCGTCTTCAACCAGTGCCGCGATTCCGTCAACGGGCTCACCGGCGGCAAAAGAATTAATTGGCACACAGGCCATCAGGGCAGCAAAAGTCAAAACTGACCACGGCGCAGCGCGCAAGTTAAAGTTTATGTTACTGGGCATCATTTTTTATGAATCCGGGAATAGGTCGGAAAAACCGACAATAGCATTGTCCAACAGGCGATCTGTTTTGCGACCCAAAACGCCCAAACCGTTCAACTCAAGCTCGAAAAAGATTGAATTTCGGCCTTGCAGCGTACCAGCACGTAGGTAATGTCTGCCCAACATGCGTAAACGCCAGCAGCAACTGCGATATTCAAAACCAGCTAAACCTTCCAGCGTGCGTTGCTCTGGCAGTGAATAATTCCAACGCCCAATTAACGACCAGCGTTCATTGATCGGTACTAAGCCAGAAATATCGGTTTGCTCCAGTCGATCACGGCGATAGCGATAGCCGATATTCAGCAGTCCAGCATCGCCGAAGCTGCGCTGCAAGCGCACTGCGGACAAGCGCGTACGTGATATTTCTGGGTCGAACTGATTCGCCCAGCTCACGCGCCAGCGTTCACTTAACTGCGCCTGTGCTTCCGCCACCCAGACGCCCGCGCTTGAGGTAAATGGCTGAGTTGTCGCGTCTAGAGTCACATTGCTATCGTCGAAATAGCGAATTTGCCCGACGCTTAGCCGGATTTTTTCTACCCCGGCAACGTCGTCAATCCAACGCGTGGTGATTGCAGCGGCGACTTGATTCGCGTCGGCCTGGCGATCCGGGCCGGAAAAGCGATTGTTGCGAAATAATTGCGGGAAACTGAAATCCAACTCGGTGGTGTCAAAGACGGGGAAATCGCTTTGATCACGAAATGGTGCGCGCAGGTAGTACAACCTCGGTTCCAAAGTCTGGCGCAAATTAGGAAAAAACAGCGCGCTGGCGCGGTCAAAGTAGAGGCCAGCATCAAGCGAGGCAATTGGCAATGAGCGCGTCGGCCCGTCGGTGCCAACCAGCGGGTCATTTGCGGGAAAGCGCGAAAGATCATAGCGGGTATGGCGAAAACTCAATTCGGGGCGAATATAGCCAAATGATTTGCGGAATTCGATGCGTGCAAAGGGCATGACATCAAAACGCGAGCCCTCAAAACCAATTTCGCGACGAAAATGTACTAACTCTGATTTCACGCCATAACTAAATGGGCCAACGTAATTTTCACTATTAAAATAAATACGCGGCGCACGTCGATAAGGATCAATGGCGTTTAAATTAGCGGGGTCAATAATCTCGAAGCGATCTACAGTCAGGCCGGCATTCCACAAACCAAAAAATGCGCTTGCATTGCGTCCATATAAACCGACCTCACTGCCAATAACGCTGGTCGCATTTGTTGTGAGTGAATCGCCTAAGTCTTCGAAATAAAAATCGTCAGATACTTTATTGATCGAGCTGCCAAAGCGCCACGTTGGCGTCAGTTGGCTTTGCAAATTGACGTTGATGCTGTAGCGATTGTCGCTGCCATCTAAATCACGTAAGCGATCATGCGCTAAATAGGCGGCATTCACTGACGCGGTAGTGTCAATTCCTAAATAGCGAAACTCAGATCCCAACATAAAACCACGGCGCTGAATTACTCGACTGACTAACGTCGCATCGTAATTGGGTGCCAAATTAAAGTAATAGGGTACGGAGAAATCAATGCCATCACTATTGGCACTGATGGTTGGCGCCAATAGCCCGCTTTTACGCGCGTCGGTTAAAGGAAAACTCGCAATCGGTAAATAAAATACCGGGATTTTGCCGACCACGACTTTAAAATCTTTCGCATGACCAACGCCAGCTTCATGATCCAGTTCAATCTGATGTGCTTGCACTTGCCATGCCGGCAGATCGCCAGGGCATGAGGTAAAGCTTACGCCGGTCAGCGAGCTTGTTTCACCTTGCTGCACTGCGCGTCGTGCCCGGCCGTTGCCGCGCCCGTCTTTTAAGGCATAGCGCACGTCTGTGAGTGTGCTTTTGTCGTTGGCGAGATCCGCCTCAATGCCATTGGCGTAAGCGATCAGTTGACGTGTTTCAATTTTTGCCGGGCCAACGGTACGCGCGGTTTGCGCGCTTTTATCTAGTTCAATCCCAGGCGCGTCCAGTGATTGTTGGCCGCGAACTAAGGAAACCCCGCCACTTAGGGAAAACTGGTTGCCATCACTGGATTCAATTTTCTGCGCACTAATATCAGTTGGTGCCTGTTCGTTCGGCAATTGCACCGGCGCCAATTCAGTTTGCCAGCGGCCATCACAGGCCCAGCTGGCATCCGCGCCTTCCCCCACACGCTCGCACGCCCAGGGTTTATCCGGGGCAACGCATAAAGCTTGCGCTAGGGCAAAGCTTAACGGCGAAAGCGCCAACGGCAGCGCAAAAGCGAATTGAAAACTAAAGTGTGATGCGCGAAAGTAATTGCGATTAGCCATGCAGCCTGCGCTTATGTGACGAAGTTTTTGACAGCTCTGAACCATCGCATGAAAGCATCTGCCTGAAAAGCTGCTTTTGCCTTGGCGTTCACCTTCAGCTTCGCTACTCTTGGCGACTGGAAACGTTTTGCTCAAGCAAAATCACATCAGACCCCTATTTTTACCCAAGGCCCAGATCCTATGAAGATTTTAGTCGGACTTAAACGCGTGGTGGATTACACCGTGCGGGTGCAGGTCAAACCGGATGGCAGTGGCGTTGCGACCGATGGCGTCAAACATTCGATTAATCCTTTTGACGAAATTGCGCTCGAAGAAGCCTTGCGCTTACGCGAGCAAGGCAAGGCAACTGAGGTCATTGTGGTCAGCATCGGCGCCCAAACATCCATGCAGCAATTAGATTCTGGCTTAGCAATGGGCGCGAATCGTGCTATCCACGTAAAAACCGACCGCGCCATCCAGCCACTAACGGCGGCCCGCGTGTTTTTAAAGCTCATTGAACAAGAAAGGCCGGATTTGGTGATCTTGGGCAAGCAAGCGATTGACGACGACGCCAATCAGACGGCGCAGATGATTGCGGCGCTTTGGAACCGGCCGCAAGCCACGTTTGCATCGAAGGTTGAGGTCGTTGGCAGCAACTTGCGCGTCACCCGCGAAGTTGATGCGGGCTTGGAAACATTAGAGATCGATCTGCCCGCCGTGGTCAGCGTCGATTTGCGCTTGAATACGCCGCGCTTTATCAAGCTGCCGGACATTATGAAAGCCAAGGCCAAACCGCGCGCGATCATTGATTTTGACAGCTTAGGCGTGGAATCGGGCGATCATCTTAGCTATGTCAGTTACGCCCCGCCGGTAAAACGCCAAAAAGGCGTTATGGTTGCTGATGTGCCGGCGTTAGTCGCTGCCCTCAAACAAAAAGGACTGCTGTAATGAGCAAAGTATTGATCATCGCCGAACACGCGAACGGCAAACTCAACGCGTCCACGGCCAAATGCGTGACTTGCGCGGCCAAATTCTCACCTGCGGCGATTGAAATTCTAATCCTAGGCAGCGACGTCGATGCCGCAGCGGCGCAGGCGGCGGCACTAAGCGGCGTCACCCGCGTCTTGAGCTTATCGAATCCAGGAAATTTGCACGCCATTGCTGCAAACTACGCACCACAAATCGTAGCCGCAGCCGCCGGCTACAGCCACATTTTTGGGCCATCCACCACCTTTGGCAAAGATTTGATGCCACGCGTCGCAGCACTCATGGGCGTCAGTCAAATTTCCGACATTATGTCCGTCACCGATAGCCATACCTTCCAGCGCCCGATTTATGCAGGCAATGCGATCGCGACCGTAACAGCGCCGAGCACGCAGCCGGTCGTTGCCACGGTGCGCACCGCCTCCTTCGCTGCAATTGGCAATGGCACAAGTAGTGCTGCTATTGAGGCAATTACGGTCAACGCTGAACTGCCGAACCACACACGCTTTGTCGGCTTGGAAGCGGGCGGCGGTGAGCGCCCAGATTTGCAAAGCGCTGCGGTGGTGATCAGTGGCGGCCGGGCGCTTGCCAGCGCCGAAAATTTCAAACTCATTTATGACTTGGCTGACAAAATGAAAGCCGGCGCCGGTGCCTCGCGCGCGGCTGTTGATGCTGGCTATGCACCAAACGATATGCAGGTTGGGCAAACCGGAAAGATCATTGCCCCGGGGCTTTATATTGCTGTAGGGATAAGCGGCGCAATTCAGCATCTGACCGGCATCAAAGACGCGGGCACTATTGTGGCGATTAACAAAGACTCCGAAGCGCCGATTTTTGAAGTCGCCGACATTGGCTTGGTGGCAGATTTGTTTGTCGCTGTGCCGGAATTGATGGCGGCATTGGGTTAAAGATGACTCGCCTAGACACAACGTTCGCCGCACTCAAATCCGCGTCAAAAAAGGCGCTGATCCCGTTTATTACCTGCGGTGACCCGAGCCCAAAATTGACGGTTGGCATCATGCACAGCTTGGTGCGCGCTGGCGCGAACGCGATTGAATTGGGCATGCCATTTTCTGACCCGATGGCGGATGGCCCGGTCATCGAAAAAGCCAGCGAACGCGCAATCGCAAAGGGGGTAGATTTAACCGAGGCATTACGCTGCATCGCAGAATTTCGCGTCAATGACAATCAGACGCCTATCGTTATGATGGGCTACCTAAATCCCATCCTGCAGTTTCCACGCGAGGCGTTTTTCGACGCCGCAAAAGCAGCTGGTGCCGATGCTTTACTCATTGTCGATTGCCCAATCGAAGAATCGCAGACTTTTAAGCGCGATCTCAATGCACGTGGCCTACAGCAAATATTTTTGGTTGCGCCCACCAGTTCGCCCGCGCGTCGGGCGCGTATGGCGGAAAACGCGGAAGGATTCTTGTATTACGTTAGCTTCGCTGGAATTACCGGCGCATCGCAGCTGGATCCAAGCGCCGTTGGCAGTGCGGTCAAAGCGCTCAAAGCAATCAGCTTAGCGCCGGTCGCAGTAGGATTTGGCGTGAAAGACGCGGAAACCGCAAAAGCGATCGCGGAACACGCGGATGCGGTGGTGATTGGCAGTGCGTTAGTCGCGACACTGGCCGGCGCGGTGGACGCCAGCGATGCGGATGCCCGCGTGCAGGCGTTTTTAGCGCCGATTCGGGCGGCGCTGGGTTAGGCGACTAAGGCGCTTAGCTCCGTTCGATTCCGACCATTTCGTTTGCCTTGGTATAGCGCTTTGTCCGCGCGCGCAATCACCTGCTCGATGTCTTCGGCCCCATCGAGCTGAGTGATGCCAAAAGTCATCGTGACCGAGTGATGCGCGCCTTGCTCTCCGCTTTGGATTGCCTTCCGACATTTTTCGGCGGCGTGCCAAGCGCCTAGCTGCTCCGTTTCAGGCAGCAGCATCACGAATTCTTCACCACCCCAGCGTGCGATGGTATCCGTTGCTCGAACACTGGTGCCAAGCGTTCTTGAAATCCATTGCAACAGCTGATCACCCTTGGTGTGTCCGAAGCGATCATTCACTGCTTTGAAAAAATCGACATCCGCGAGCACCAAACAAGCCGACTGACCACTACGCTGCATGCGCGCCTGTTCCATTCTCACTGCGGCCATAAACGCGCATCGATTCGGCAAACCGGTCAGATAGTCAGTGTAAGCAATGCTTTTGAGCGCGGCATTTTCCTTAGCCAGCGCAGTGTTTTCAGCCTCGAGTGCGGCCAGTCGAGCTAAAACGCTTCCTGGCGTGCTGCGAAGAAAGCTAGGGCGCTGGCGCTGCGATGCCATCGCCTTTGCTGTCCAGTCAACGCTGTATTTTACTTTGTTGACCAGCGAATCAAGCGCGTCCAGCGAAAAATGTGTGCCTAGTTTTGGTACCGCGTTCATGGAATTCCCCTTGTTCCCTTTCCCCAAAACTTAGGCGCATGGCCGGTGAAATGACACTAAAAGGGGAATCCATTTGCCAAATTTTAGAACTTTTCAGAAATTTCACCGCCAACCCCGCATGTTCTGGGCAAACTTGCGGTAACCACGCCAGCGATTTTGATCTGAGGCCATAAATGCCTGTGCAACCTTACGAAGTTTTTTTGAACCAGCGCTACGAACTGGCCGGGCGTGTTGTTGATCCCATTAGCGGATCCATCGCCTGGGCCGGTCAAAACACGCATATTCGCCGCCAAGAATTGGTGTTGCTTGCGGTGCTCGCAACGGCGCAGGGGCAAATCGTCACCCGGCAAACTTTGATCGACCAAGTGTGGGAAGGCAATGACTTGGTTGGCGAGTCCGGTATTAGTGTGGCGATCTATAACCTGCGCCGTTCGCTCAGCGACAGCGATAGCAGCCAACCGTTGATTCGAACGGTGCCGCGCAAAGGCTATCAGCTGGTGGTCAGCCCAATGCTGATCGCACAAGCGCCGCAGCTGCAATTGCTGCCGGGGCAGGAAATTCCGGGCAAACCCGGCTGGAGCTTGGTGCGCAAGCTGTCCGAGCAGGCATTTAGCCAAACCTGGCTGGGCACCGACAGCGAAGGTGATCAGCACGCTTTTCGTTTCTGCCTACAAGAGCAACACCTGCGTTCACTCAAGCGCGAAATTACCCTGCTGCGCTATCTAAAAGCGTCGCTTGCTGAGCGCGAAGATTGCCTCGGCATCATCGATTGGCAACTGCAAGAGCCGCCTTATTTTTTAGAGTTGCCGCACAGCGTCCATGGCGGGCTAACTGACTACGCACAAGCGCAGGGCGGTTTAAACAAAATTCCAGTTGTGGATCGGCTGCGCTGGGCCGCTGAGATTGCCGGCGCACTGGCGTTCGTACACAGCCTGGGCATCGTACACCGCAATATCGGCAGCGCTTGCGTGCAGCTAGACGCAAGCCAGAGTGGCCTGATTCGCGCCAAGCTTGGGCAATTTGCGTTGGGCGAACTGCAGGATATGACACCGCTGGCTAATTTTGCCATCACCGCGCATGGATTCACCCAATCCGACGCCACACCCGATGCGAAGTCTGAGGGTAAACCCGTACCCGGCAAAGCCAGCAAGAGCGTTTACATGGCACCGGAATTATTGGCCGGGCAAGCGGCAAGTGCGGCGAGCGATG
>JAYVAQ010000188.1:0-2920 GCA_043750875.1 Rhodanobacteraceae bacterium | reverse complement strand
GTGTCGGTAGGCTTGTTGCTGGTTTGCCTAATCAATGCGGTTGGCTTGATGTTGGCAAAGTTTCTACGCCGAAGTAACGAGCTCAGTGTACGCCGGGCCTTAGGGGCGTCGAAAAAATCCATCTTTATTCAACACTTGTTTGAAGCGGGCGTGGTGGGCGCCGCCGGTGCGCTACTGGGCGCGCTGCTGACCCAGATTGGCCTGCAAGGTATGCGCATCCTGTATTCAGAGCTGGAAAACTTCGCCACGTTGGATCTGCAGATGCTGGGCTTACTCGCCTTTATTTCTATTGGCGCCACCCTTTTGGCCGGCATTCTGCCCGCATGGCGCGTCAGTCAACTATCGCCTGCCTACGCTTTGAAAGCAAACTAACCTGGAGTTATAGACATGGGTCCGATAATTCGCGCACTACTTAAACGCAAGACCGCCGCCATTTTGGTGCTGCTTGAAATTGCCATTACGCTTGCGATCGTCAGTAACGCATTGAGCTTGATCGCTACACGCAGCCAACAAATGGCACGCGGCAGCGGTACCGACGAGTCCCAAGTATTTTTCTTTGGTAGCGTTGCTATTGATGCAAAAAGCTACAACGCCAGCGCCGCGTTTAACGCCGACCGCGCTCGCCTATTGGCGATTGACGGGGTAGAAAATGCCTATGCCACCGATAGCCTGCCACTGAGTGGCAGTGGTTCGAACACCTCGCTACAGACCGGCCCGGACGATGATCGAGAGATTTATTCGGCGACCTACTATGCCGACGAAAACACGCTGGCTACCTTGGGCGTAAAATTGATCGCTGGCCGCAACTTTGATGCGCGCGAGATCACGACATTGGCGCCACGCGCGTCCGAAGTGCCACGGGTCGTGATGCTTTCCAAAGCCCTTGCCGAGCAATTATTTCCTAATGAATCGGCGATCGGCAAAGTTCTGCCGGGGCCGGGCGACAGCCCGAACGGCCCGGAAGTCATTGGCATCTATGATCAGCTGCAGGCGCCGTGGAGCGGCTCCGATGAAGTGGAAAACACCACGCTACTGCCGTTTCGTCCCAGCTCCTCGGTCAATTGGGTGGTGCGCGTCAAGCCTGGGCAACTAGATCGCGTGCAAAATTTGGCGCGCGAGGTGCTTGCAAAAGCGGATCGAACCCGCGTGATTGGCACCAAATCGCGCTCCATTGCCGAGTTGCGGAAAGAAAGCTATGCCGGTGATCGCGCCATGATCGTGCTAATGAGCGGCCTCAGCATTTTGCTCGTCACCATTACTGCACTCGGGATTGTCGGCATGGCAAGCTTTTGGGTTACCCAACGCACCAAGCAAATCGGCACACGACGGGCCTTGGGCGCTTCGCGCTCAGCGATTGTGCGGGAGTTTCAGGTGGAAAACGCGCTACTCACCGCGGCCGGTGCGATGCTGGGTGTGGCGCTGGCCTATGGCTTAAATTACTGGTTCGCCAAACAAGCCAACGTCGCGGTGCTGCCTGCGCTGTATGTGGTGGTTGGCATCGCTTTGGTGTTTGTGCTTGGGCAACTGGCCGTCTATAGACCCGCGCAGCGCGCCAGTCAGGTATCGCCAGCGATTGCCACGCGCTCAGTCTAGCCTGATGATCCGCGCCTACTTAGAAGCAAAAGCGGCATGACCTATAAAAGCCCTCCCGAAAAAAGCGTCGCCGAATTAAAGTCACGAATCCTGCTGGTCGATGACAACCCGCAAGTGTTGGATGCGCTTGCGCTGTTGTTTATGTTGGACGGTTATCAGTGTGACCGCGCGACGGATCCGGCGGCAGCGCTTGCACTCTTTGAGCAGGCCAAAACCAGTGATGCGCCATTCGATCTGGTGGTTCAAGATATGAACTTTTCCAGTGACACCACCGGCGGCGCCGAAGGTTTGAGCTTGTTCGCCGCGTTGCGCGCACTAAATCCTGACATCCCGATCGTGTTGCTGACCGCCTGGACGCATTTGGAACAAGCGGTCGAACTGGTCAAGGCGGGGGCAGCGGACTATTTGGCCAAGCCCTGGCACGATGAAAAACTGCGCATCAGCGTGCGCAACTTGCTGGAGCTAGGCGAGCAACGCGCGTTGGCGACGCGATTGGCGCTAGCAGTGCAAAACGATGCCGCAGATCGGGCGCACGCGCTCAGCAAAATTGATCTGCGCGGCGGCTTGTTTGTCTCAAGCGCGATGCAGGCCTTGGTGCAAATGGCCGCGCGCGTGGCACCCAGCGACGTGGCGGTGCTGATCAGCGGCCCAAACGGCGCGGGCAAGGAGCGTATTGCGGAAATCGTGCACTACAACTCCAGCGTGAGGAATGGCAATTTGGTGGTGCTCAATTGCGGTGCGCTGCCGGTGGATTTGATTGAAGCCGAACTATTTGGCGCAGATGCCGGTGCTTACACCGGAGCGGCCAAGGCACGTGAAGGCCGGTTTGAGGCCGCCGATGGCGGTACTTTATTTTTAGACGAGATCGGCAATTTGAGTTTGACTGGCCAAATGAAACTTTTGCGCGTATTAGAAACCGGCCGGTTTGAGCGCTTGGGTTCCACCAAAACTCGGCAAGTGAAAGTGCGCGTGATATCGGCTACCAACGCGGATTTACCTGCGCAAATCCGCGCCGGGCAGTTTCGTGAGGATCTTTACTATCGCTTGAACGTGGTGCCGTTGGTGGTGCCACCGTTGCACGAACGCGTCGCCGATATTGTGCCGCTAGCCACGGCTTTTTTGCAGGGCGTGCGCTTAAGCGCTGCAGCGCAAGCCGCGCTAAAGCGGCACAGCTGGCCGGGCAATGTGCGGGAACTGCGCAATGTCATAACGCGCGCCAGTTTGATGTGTACCAATCAAGTGATCGAGGCGCATGATTTGGCTTTGCCAGTGGAGCCGGGACGAGTCGAGCCTGCGGCGAATAGTGCGGAGCTGACGCACGCGAAAG
>JAYVAQ010000187.1:0-16814 GCA_043750875.1 Rhodanobacteraceae bacterium | reverse complement strand
TTCGCCGCTACTGTGGTTGCTTGCCGGGCTGTTCGGCTTACTGGGTTTTGGCGCTGCGGCAACCGACGCGATTCAAGTTGGCGGTGCGATTGGTAATGTTTATCGCAATGCGCCGATCGTGGCCATCCAATTTTTGACGATCTTTACGTTGCTAGGCCTGCTGATTTGCGGCATTTTTGTATCCAGTGCACTGTTGCGCGATTTTGATGCCGGAACTAGCGATTTGCTGTTTGCCAATCCGATCAAGAAGACGGATTTCCTCATTGGCCGATTTTGCGCAGCCTTAGTTGCTTGCGTGGTCGTTTACTTGGTCATAGCCGCTGCGATTTTCATCGCCCAGTTTATGCCGTGGATTGAGCCCGTACGCCTGGGCGCCGTGCGTCTGATGCCCTATGTTTTTGGCCTGGGCGTGATGGTGATTCCGAATGTACTGTTTACCAGCGCACTGCTGGCGCTGCTGGCCGTAACTACACGCAGCGTGCTGTGGGTCTACGTCGGCATCCTGGGTTTTTTATTGATGTATGCCATTGGCACCGGCTTGATCCGCAATCTGGACAATGTTTGGCTAGTCACCTTGGCGGACCCCTTTGGCATGCGCGCTCTGAGCCGCACTGTGCGTTATTGGTCCGCCGCCGAGCGCAATTTGCTGGTTCCAGCGCTGTCCGGCTACTTGCTGGCCAATCGTGCGCTGTGGACAGTGGTTTCGCTGTTCATTGCTGCCTTGGCGTTTAAGCTATTCAAAACCGAGCGCGCAGGCACCGGACGAAGTTGGTTTAAAGCCAAAGCCAATCCTAACGCGGCATCTGCGCGCAACGAAAAATCTGACCCCGAAAAACTAACCTCGGCACTTGTTGCGTCGCCGCAATTTGGTACGCGTATCGCCTGGCAGCAATGCCTAGCCCAGCTCAAATTTGACGCGCTGGGAATTTTCAAAAGCGCGCCATTTATTGTGATGCTGCTTTTTGGCTTGATCAACTTTGTGCCGAGTGCGTTGTTTGCGCAGACGCTATACGACACGGCGATTTACCCGGTGACCTCGCAAATGCTGCAAGCACTTTCCGGTGCCTACAGCTGGCTGTTGCTGATCATTGCGATGTTTTATGCGGGCGAATTGATTTGGAAAGAACGCCAAGCCAAACTCAGTGACGTCGTTGATGCCATGCCTACGCCGAACTGGTCGCCGTTGTTAGCAAAGCTGGGCGCGCTGCTTTTGGTGGTTGCGTGCTTTCAAATTTTTGGTGCCTTGACCGGCATGCTCATTCAAGCCGCGAAAGGGTATTTTTTCTTTGAGCCGCTGCTGTATTTGAAAGGCATTTCGATTGGTGCGATTTATTTTGTGCTGATTGCCGGTTTAGCACTCGCATTGCAGGTTTATGCGAATAATAAGTTCATCGGTTATGCGGCGATGATCTTGGTGCTGATTGTGCAACTGGTCGCCGGCTCGTTGGATTTCACCCATAACCTTTATCAGTACGGTGCAAGCCCGGAAGCCACCTATTCGGACATGAACGGCTATGGCCATTTTCTGACAGCGAAGCTCTTTTTTACCGGTTACTGGGGCCTGGTACTAACGTGCTTGCTGTTGCTGGCTTCGGCATTTTGGCTGCGCGGCACCAGTACCAGTTTTGCCGAACGCAGCAAGCTTGCCAAGGCGCGCCTGCGCGGTGGTTTAGGCGTCGCACTCGTTCTGAGTGTGTTGAGCACGGCAGCACTGGGCAGCTTTATTTTTTGGAACACCAATATCCGCAACACGTTTAGATCGCCCAGCCAGCAGTTGGACCTTCAAGCGCGGTATGAGCGGGATTTTAAGAAATACGCGGCATTACCTCAGCCCAAAATCATCGCGATTGATGTCGACGTAGACTTAAGGCCAGAAACGCAGACCATGCGGGCTACCGGTACCTATCGCATTCGCAACCCGCATGCCGCGCCCTTGACCGAAGTGCATATCCAGATGCAGGAGGACAAAACGCTGACGCACCTAGATTTTGGCAATGCCACCGATGCGGGTGCCACCCTGGGCTTGCACGATGCCGATTTGGGCTACCGCATTTATACATTGAGCCAGCCGCTGCAACCCGGTGCAGAGCGAGATTTGCACTTCACCGTTGAGCTCAAGCCCAATGGCTTTGGCAACACCATGGGCCAAACGCAAATCGTCGAAAATGGTAGCTTTTTCAATAGCCGCTTATTTCCTGGCTTTGGTTATGAGAATCGCTTTGAAATTGCGGATCGATCGGATCGCAGAAAGCGCAATTTGGGCGAGCCTGAGCGCATGCCCAAACTCGAAAACACTGAGGCACGCGCGAATACCTACTTAGGTGATGATGCCGACTGGCTGGATTTCAAAACCACTATTTGCACCGCACCCGACCAGATCGCCTTGGCGCCAGGTTATCTAAAAGAGGATGTCATGCGCGATGGTCGGCGTTGCTTTAGTTACGCCATGGATAGGCCGATGTTGAACTTCTATGCCTATTTGTCGGCGCGTTGGCAGGTTAAAAAAGCGACTTATACGTCGGCACTTCCAGGCAATAAGAGTATTCCGTTGGAAGTGTATTTTGATCCCAAGCACCCTTACAACGTGGATCGCATGATGGATTCGATGAAAAAGTCCTTGAGCTATTTCGAGGCAAATTTTTCGCCCTATCAGCATCGTCAAGCACGGATTATGGAATTTCCTGGCTACGCCAGCTTTGCTCAGGCGTTTGCCAACACCATTCCGTACTCAGAAAGCATTGGCTTTATTGCCGACGTGCGTGACAGCGAGGCAATTGACTACGTGTTTTATGTCACCGCGCACGAAATTGCGCACCAATGGTGGGCACATCAAGTCATTGGCGCCAACGTGCAAGGGGCAACGATGCTGTCGGAATCGCTGGCGCAATATTCCGCGCTGATGGTGATGGAAAAAGAGTATGGCAAAGACAAGATGCGGAAATTTCTAAAGTATGAACTGGATCGCTACTTGTCTGATCGCGGCGGTGAAATCTTGGAGGAGCAGCCGATCTATAAAAACGAAAATCAGGGCTACATCCACTATCGCAAAGGCTCACTCGCGTTCTATCGCCTACGCGAAGATATGGGCGAAGCGGCGTTAAACAGGGCGCTGGCAAAATTTATTGCGGCAAAAGCCTATCAAACGGCGCCGTACACCACTTCAGTAGAATTAATCGCATTCCTACGCACCGAAGCCGCACCACAAACCCAGCAACTCATTACCGATTTGTTTGAAAAAATAAGCTTTTATGACAACCGGGTAGAGGAAGCGAGCGCGGTCAAACAAGCGAACGGCAAGTATCTGGTCACGATCAAAACCCACGCGGAAAAGCGCTATGCCGATGGCACCGGCGTCGAAGTGCCTGCGGTTATGCAGGACTTTATCGAAGTCGGTGTTTATGCCGGCAGCGGCAAAGACACCCGCACCTTGTATCTAAAACGCGAACACATCACCACCAGCAATCCGGTGTTCACCGTTTTGGTCGATGAGTTGCCCTCTGAAGCCGGGTTTGATCCGAATAACAAGCTGATTGATCGGGTTAGCGTGGATAACCGCAAGAAGGTCAATATGGGAGATTAGTGACGCGGACTTGGACATGCGCCTTGGTTAACCGCAAAACAACTTTTACCAGATCGGTTAGTCTAGCTCTGCGCGGTCGCCTGTTAGGAGTTCGACCTTGCCACTTTTGTGCTGAGTGTAGTGCTACAGCAAAGGTGACATAGGAGCAGCCATGTCAGACCAATTTAAATTGCCGGAATCGAATACCGTGCAAAGCGAAAAACATTTTAATACCGCTGGGCCCAATATCCCCAGCCTGCATTACGAGATTGATCCGCTGGTGCGCATTGATCAGCCGATGGTGGAGGGCTTAATTGCTCAGCAGCGCTATTTTGTTTTGCATGCACCACGCCAAACTGGCAAAACGACCTGCTTGCTCGCGATGCGCGATTATTTGAATGCGCAGGGCAAATATGCAGCGCTCTACGTCAATGTTGAAGGGGCTCAGACAGCACGAAATGATGTCGCGGCGGCGGCGCAAGAAATACTGTCAAAGCTTGCCCAACAAGCGGGCGAGTCATTAGGTTTGACTGTGTTGGAGGAAGAACGGGAAAATATTCTAGGGCGTGGTGCTTTGCCTGCTGTGGGTTCTGCAATTCGAACCCTTGCTAGCGCTTCAAAAAAGCCAGTGGTGTTGTTTTTCGACGAAGTGGACGCCCTCGTTGGCGACACCCTGATTTCGCTATTGCGTCAAATACGGTCTGGCTATAACGACCGCCCAAAGCTTTTCCCGCAATCCATTGTGCTCTGCGGTATTCGAGACGTGCGTGACTACCGTATGACGTTAAGCGACGGCGAGGTTATAACCGGCGGTAGTGCGTTCAACATTAAAGCCGAGTCATTGCGGCTGGGCAATTTTTCCTTTGCTGAGTTGGTTGCACTATATGCGCAGCATACTAACGCCACCGGCCAGCAATTTACCCAGGAAGCGCTCGACGTCGCGTGGGTGGCGACGCAAGGGCAGCCTTGGCTAGTAAACGCACTGGCCGAACAAGCCGTGTGGAAAACAATTGCGCACCGCGATCGCAGTATCGTCATTGATGAAACCAAGATGCGGGCAGCGCGCGAAGCACTGATTGTGCGTAACGATTCGCACCTTGATCAACTCACTGACAAACTGAAAGAACCGCGCGTGCGTTCAGTGATTGAGCCCATGCTGACCGGACAAGTGTCGGCACCCAATGACGCCGACCGCCAATATCTGATCGATTTAGGCCTAATTCGGCAAAGTGCTGCGGGGTTGGAGCCCGCGAATGGGATTTACGCTGAAGTACTGCCCCGAGTACTCAGTGCAACCTCGCAATCGCTGATTCACATCGACATGATCAAGTCCAGCTGGAAAGGCTTAGACGGCAAACTACAGCCCAAGCAATTTCTGGACAACTTCTTTGCCTTTTGGCGAGAACACGGCGAAGCCATGATGCAGACGGTGCCGTACCACGAAGCCGCACCTACCTTGGTGCTGATGGCGTATTTGCAGCGCGTCGTGAATGGTGCTGGCCGAATTGAGCGCGAATACGCTGCCGGTTCCGGGCGTATGGATTTACTGGTGGTGCATGGCGATGTGCGCATGGCCATTGAAGTCAAAGTGTGGCGCGACGGCCGCGTAAATCCCGAAGCGCAGGGTTTACTACAACTTGAAAAGTATTTAGACCGCTTGATTTTAGCCAATGGCTTTTTGGTGATCTTCGACCAACGCGTCAAACCTGCAAAGTGGGCGCTGCGCATAAGGACTAACGAAGCGAAAACTGCGACTGGGCGTCTGGTTTGGGTAATGCGTGGCTGAGGGGGGAGCGTGACGTGAAACGCGCAGAGCTGAAATGACTCTGGTGCGCAAGAAAACTTTCCAGCCGAGAGCCAACCCATCCCACGGGCTAAAAGCCCACACCATCACAGCCTGGGGCAACGCCCCAGGACAGAAACCGCGAATGCCATAAGGGCTGAAAGCCCGCGCTAAAGTCGATGCACCGCGAAAATAATCAATAGATCGGGCTTTCAGCCCTCAAACTTCTGTCCAACCGTACCTGGGGCGCTGCCCCAGGCTGTGATAGTTCGCGCCTTTGGCGCTTGAAACTTGTCCCAAGTTCACAGTTTCCATAGCTATCAATCCATCCACCTGAACTCAACCAAAGACCTGTAACCGCCACGGCCCTTGTTGCTGAAGCCATACCTTGACGCCTGTAATCCCAGCCGCCACCATCCAGGGATGACGGCTGATACTGGTGAGCTACTGCTGCACTATCTGCTTGAGCTGAGGCTTGAGCTAAAACGCTACCTTAATCCCGAAGAGATTAAGGAAGTGGAGCGCGCGTTTTTGTTGGGTGAAAATGCGCATCGGGGGCAGAATCGTAAAAGTGGTGAACCCTACATTACGCACCCGGTGGCGGTCGCGCGCATCTTGGCAGAACTGCGCTTAGACGCGGAAACCTTGATTGCGGCGATTTTGCACGACACGTTGGAAGACACGGATCTAAGCATGGAATCCATCACCCAAGAATTCAGCGCGAAAGTCGCTGAGTTGGTCGATGGCGTCACCAAACTCGAGAAAGTCAATTTCGCCACGAAAGAACAGCAAGCAGCCGAAAGCTTGCGCAAGATGTTTTTCTCGATGGCGCGTGATCCTAGAGTCATTTTGATCAAATTGGCGGATCGCTTGCACAATATGCGAACCTTAGGTGCGCAGCCCTCGGCCAGTGCGGTGCGTATCGCGCGGGAAACGCTGGACGTTTATGCGCCCATTGCGCAGCGGCTGGGCATGAACGCGATTAAGTCAGAATTGCAAGATTTAGGCTTTCGCGCGCTGTATCCGCTGCGTCATAAAGTGATTGAGCATCGGGCCAAGGCGCAATTAGGCAAACGCCGCGAAGTGCTGACAGAAATCGCGCAAAAAATTACGCAAAAGCTAAAAGAAGAACGAATTGGCGTGCGCATCGTCAGCCGCATTAAAACGCCGTATTCGATCTACTCAAAAATACGCAAACTCAAGTCCGATAAGTCAAACAAAGCCATGCGTGGCCACACGCCTGGCGTCAAGCATCGCAGTTTTGACGATGTAACGGATGTCTATGGCTTTCGGGTAATTACGCCAAAAGCGCTGCATTGCTATACCGCGCTGGGCTTGATCCACGGTTTATACGTGCCAAAAGAAGGCCGCTTCAAAGATTTTATTGCCCTGCCCAAGGCAAACGGTTACCAAAGCCTGCACACCGGTGTCAAAGGCCCAGGCGGGGTGCCGATTGAGGTGCAGGTTCGCACCGATGAAATGGACTCGGTCGCAGAGCGCGGCATGGCAGCGCATTGGTTGTACAAAGCGGGCGTGTCAGATCAAGCGGGCATTAAATTGAGCACCAGCGCGAGTGTCAGATCCTCGGAATGGATGCGTGATTTGGTTGAGTCGCAAACGAATGTAGGTAATAGCTTCGAATTTTTAGAGGCGGTCAAGGCCGATTTGGTGTTTGATGAAGTCTATGTTTTTACCCCGAACAACAAAGTAATCACGTTGCCAGCGAACGCCTCCGCGCTAGACTTTGCTTACGCGGTGCACAGCCAAGTGGGGGATCACGCAGTAACCGCGCGCATCGACGGCCGTACTTCGCCGCTGCATACCAAGCTGCTCAGTGGCCAGACCGTGCAAATTGTAACGGCAGCATCGGCTACACCGAAGGCGCAGTGGTTGGAAATCGTAACGACGGCAAAGGCGCGCACGGCGATTCGGCATCACTTGAAGACCTTAAGCTACGCAGAAGTTATTAGCCTTGGGCATCGCATGTTAGATCGCGCGTTGAGTGCGCTGGGTAGCTCGCTCGATACGGTGCCGGAGGGTGCTGTGGACACCACCTTGGCCGAGCTAAAGTTCAGCCATTTGGAAGATTTGCTATCCGATATTGGCCTAGGAAATCGCACACCCGAAGTAGTCGCGCGTCAGCTCACGATTGGGGTGATCGCCGCCGCTGAGCACGCGCGTTTGGATGTGGTGCGCATCAGCGGCACCGAGCGCGGCGCGGTCACTTTTGCGCATTGCTGCCATCCGATCCCGGGCGATGCCATTTTCGGCTATCTGAGCCCAGGCCGTGGCTTGATGGTGCATGAGGCTAGCTGCCACAATGTTGCAGACTTGCGAAAAAGTGTTGAGCGCGTGGTGGCGGTGGCATGGGACGCGCAGGTCAGCGGCGATTTTAATGTGCAGTTGCGTATTGAAGTAACCGATCAAGCCGGCGTTTTAGCACGCGTTACCGGCACGTTTGCGGAAGCGCGCATCAACATTCTAGACTTCCAAAAAACCACCAGCGATGGCGATAGCGCGGTCGTAGTCTTTACCATACAAGTGCGATCAATCGCGCATTTGGATGATTTGATGCAGCGCATGCGCACGGTCGATGTGGTGCAAAAAGTAGCGCGTGTAGTTGGATGAGAAGTCGATCTCAGCGAAAGTGGCATCCGATACTTCGGTCAACGACTCGGTCGACAAAAATAGTGCTGCGATGCGACGCAATGGCACATAAGATAGCGACAATTACTGCCATGTCGTATTTCGGCTCATAACCTATGGAAAACACCCAAGCTCACCCGATTGTAGCGACCGAGGTTCGCGCTGTAGTGCTGCTTGTCGACGACCAAGCCGCGACAGTGAAAGCCATTCGGCGCATGCTGGAAGGCTGCCGCGATATTGAATTTCACTTTTGTAGCGATGCCTCGCAAGCCGAAGAAACGGCGATGGAAGTTCTGCCCACCGTAATCTTGCAAGAGTTGAAAATGACGGGTTTGGATGGTTTGACGTTAGTCAAACGCTACCGTGTTAATTCGGCGTTGCGGGAAGTGCCAGTGATGATGCTGTCGGATTTAGTCGCACCGGAAATTAAGGCGAATGCATTCTTGAGCGGCGCCAACGATTACGTCGTGAAATTGCCTAGTGCGCTGGAGCTGGCAGCACGCGTGCGTTATCACAGTCAAGCCTATTTGGCCTCGCAACAACGCCACGCTGCGTATCGCGCGGTCGTTGAAGGCCAGCGTGCGATGCGCGCGCGCAATATTGAAATTGAGCGGCAGAAGGCCTTGCTTGAGCAGCAAGCGCTGATGTTGGAGAAAGCGAATCAAGAACTTGCCGAAAGCGCTTTTTCTGATGCTTTAACTGGCTTGCGAAACCGACGGTATTTCAAAACCTACATCGAGGCGGAATTTCACGACTGGGAGCCAGAAACTCCGGAATCGCTTGCGGCAATGGCCGAGTCGCGCTCGGACGAGCTGCAGCGCCGTGAATTGGGCGACGACTTATTGATGTACATTTTTGATTTGGATCATTTCAAAAATATCAACGATACCTATGGTCATGACGCTGGCGATGTAGTGCTGGTCGAAGTCGCTCGGCGACTAAGAGCGACTGCACGTTCCGGTGATTCCCTGATGCGTTGGGGTGGTGAGGAGTTTTTAGTGGTCTCGCGCGGCGTACGGCGCGACAATGGCGCTGGCTTCGCACAGCGCATTATGTCGGCGCTGGCCGATACGCCCATTGTGATCCCCAGCGGCCACGCATTGCGGATTACCGCCTCCATAGGCTGGGCGCCATTTCCTTGGAAGCGCAACGCCCCACAAGCAGTAAGCCAAGAAGATGTACTTTTCATGGCCGACAATGCGGTGTACTTGAGTAAACGCGGCGGACGAAATCGCGCGTTCGGTGTGCTGCCAAAGGTCGATGTAATCGATAGTTGGCCCGCGCATGTACGCAAAGCCGGCAAGGAAGCTCCGGATCAACTGGCTGCGGAAGATAATAAAACGCTCGATTTGGTGATGACGCTTGGTCCTGCCGGCCCAATGCAAGGATCTGCGCGATGAGTATGCGAAAAATCGATACGCATGCCCACATCTTGCCGCGCAACTGGCCGGACTTAGCGGCGAAGTACGGCGATCTGCGTTTTCCAAGCATTAACCATAGCGTCAATGCAGATGGGCAAGAGACGCATCGCATTTACAAGGACGGCAAATTTTTTCGCGAAATATGGCCGAATACTTGGGATCCTTTACTTCGAATTGAGGAATACCGTCAATTTGGCGTCACCGAACAGGTCATCAGCACGGTGCCGGTTATGTTTTGCTATTGGGCAGACGCCGCGCGGGCGTTGGAGCTGCATCAGGCGCTGAATGACCACATGGCGGAAGTTTGCCGAACGCACCCCGAGCACTATCACGCGCTAGCAACCGTGCCGCTGCAGAGCCCGGCACTTGCGATCACTGAGTTAGAGCGTGCGAAACGCGATTTGGGGTTGGCTGGCGTACAAATTGGCTCACATATCGGTGATTGGAATCTGGACGCTCCCGAGCTCAGCGATTTTTTCGCCGCCTGTGCTGATTTGGATGTCGCGGTATTGATCCACCCTTGGGACATGATGGGCACCGCATCCATGCCGAAGTACTGGTTGCCCTGGCTCGTTGGCATGCCCGCAGAACAATCGCGCGCCGCGTGCTCTTTGATTTTTGGTGGTGTGTTAGAACGCAATCCGCGTTTGCGCGTGGCGTTTGCACATGGTGGTGGCGCATTTCCTTACACGCTCGGTCGCATAGAACACGGCTTCATCATGCGCCCGGATTTAGTCGCGACCGACAACGCGCGCAATCCACGCGAATATCTTTCGCGCCTGTATTTTGATAGCTGTGTGCACGATCAACGCGCCCTGGAATACTTGATTGACACCGTCGGCGCCGAGCACGTCATGTTGGGCACCGACTACCCATTCCCGCTGGGCGAACAAAGTCCAGGTGAATTGATCGCGAATTTGCCCGGACGTGCCGCGCAGCAAGAGCATCTAAATTATCGTACTGCGTTGCGTTGGTTGGGGCTGGAACGCGATCACGCTTAAGGCCCTCGGCGGATTGCTGCGCTAACGGGCATTTTGAACTCAAAGATCAAAAACACTGCCGCCAAATTTGTACCGAAATCATGTCAGAATCATCAGTCAAGGTTTTGTCAATTAGCGCGTCTTATCGAGCAATTCTGACAAACCAAATTTGCGACTCAAAGTAGCGAGCCGAAACTTGACTTTTTGAATATTTAACAGGATTTGCTTTATGTATGAAACCCGCCCGGAAGCGATGTCGGCGTACTGGATGCCTTTTACTGCGAACCGTGATTTCAAGGCGAACCCACGTCTGATGGTGTCTGCGCACGGCATGTACTACACGGACGTCGATGGCAATCAAATATTGGACGGCACAGCGGGACTTTGGTGTGTGCCGCTCGGGCATGGGCAGCCAAAATTAGTTAAAGCCGTGCAAGACATGATTGGTCAATTGGACTATTCGCCCTCCTTCCAAATGGCGCATCCGGCAGCATTTTTGTTGGCTGAGCGCTTGATGGCGTATACCGGGAACAAATTTGGTCAGGTGTTTTATACCAACTCCGGTTCGGAAGCTGTGGACACCGCATTAAAAATGGCGCTGGCTTATCACCGCGTGCGCGGCGACGCGGCCCGCACCCGCCTGATTGGGCGCGAACGCGGCTATCACGGTGTGGGTTTTGGCGGCATCTCTGTTGGCGGCATTGCTGGCAATCGCAAAACCTTCGGCAGTATGTTGCCCGGCGTGGATCATTTGCCGCACACCCAC
Source organism: Rhodanobacteraceae bacterium (assembly GCA_043750875.1). GTDB lineage: Bacteria > Pseudomonadota > Gammaproteobacteria > Xanthomonadales > SZUA-5 > JANNYA01. The sequence goes on along the minus strand of JAYVAQ010000187.1, from coordinate 5,659 downwards.
AATTTGGAACACAACGCTTATTCGCGTGGCGAGCCCGCCTGGGGCGCACATTTAGCCGATGAGCTGGAACGCATCGTGACTTTGCATGATGCTTCCACGATTGCAGCAGTGATTGTCGAGCCGATCGCGGGTTCCACCGGCGTGCTAATTCCTCCCAAGAATTATCTCAAGCGCTTGCGCGAGATTTGCACCAAGCACGGAATTTTGTTGATTTTTGATGAGGTTATTACCGGTTTTGGCCGCTTGACAACGCCATTTGCGTTCGATTATTTCGATGTAGAGCCGGATATGGTCACGGTGGCAAAAGGCCTGACCAACGGCGTCGTGCCTATGGGTGCGGTGTTTAGCAAAGCCTTTATCCATGATGCTTTTATGCATGGCCCCGATGGTATCGAGCTATTTCATGGCTATACCTATTCCGGGCATCCTTTGGCATGCGCCGCCGCATTGGCCAGCTTGGAAATTTTCGAAGAGCAAAAGGTTCTCGAACACGCGGCTGGCATGGCCGACTACTGGGCGGACGCGGTGCATTCGCTTAAAGGTTTGCCGCACGTGATCGATTTGCGCAGCATTGGCTTGATCGCTGGCATTGAGTTGGCATCTATACCTGGCAAGCCTGGCGCCCGTGCTTTCAATGCGTTTAAGCGGGCATTTGCGGACGGACTTTTGATTCGTACCACCGGCGATATTATTGCGCTGTCACCGCCGCTGGTGCTGGAGAAAACGCATATCGACGAGCTATTTGGCAAGCTGACAAAAATACTTCAAACATTAGATTAACGCGCGAGTCGCGCACGGAACACGCATGCAAAACCAACTAGAACTGATCCCGCACTTCATCGCCGGACAATTGCAAGACACCGACAGCGGCCGCTATGGCGATGTCTATAACCCCGCACTTGGCATACCCGTGGCGCGCGTGGCGCTAGCCTCAACTCACGATGTCGATGCCGCGGTCACCGCTGCCGCCGCCGCTTTTCCGGCGTGGGCAAATACGCCAGCGCTCGGCCGCGCGCGCGTGCTATTTAAGTATTTGCAATTGATGCAGCAGCACGCCGATGAATTCGCCGCGCTTCTAACCCGCGAACACGGCAAAACCTTTGCCGATGCCCAAGGTGAAGTCGCGCGCGGCATTGAAGTGGTCGAGTTTGCCGTCGGCATTCCGCAGCTTTTGAAAGGTGAGTTCAGCGACCAAATTGCACGCGGCGTCGATGCTTGTAGCTTTCGCCAACCGCTGGGTGTGGTGGCTGGTATTACGCCATTTAATTTTCCGACCATGGTGCCGATGTGGATGTTTCCGATTGCGCTAGCCTGTGGCAACACCTTCATTCTTAAACCCTCCGAGCGGGATCCATCGCCATCGCTTTTGCACGCTAAATTGCTGAAGCTTGCGGGTTTGCCTGACGGTGTTTTTAACGTCGTGCAGGGCGATAAAGTGGCGGTGGATGCGCTGCTGGATCACGAGTTAGTACAGGCGATTAGCTTTGTCGGTTCTACCCCAATTGCGCAATACATTTACAGCCGTGGCACCGCAAATGGCAAGCGGGTGCAGGCATTGGGTGGCGCAAAAAATCACATGGTGGTGATGCCGGATGCAGATATGGACATGGCTGTTGACGCGCTTGTTGGTGCGGCTTATGGCTCGGCCGGCGAACGCTGCATGGCGATATCAGTCGCGGTTGCCGTCGGTGCGGCGGGCGATCAACTCATCGCGGCGTTGGCACAGCGAACTCGCAATTTGAAAATTGACGATGGCATGGCTGCGGGCGCTGAGATGGGCCCGGTGATCACGCAAGCGGCGAAAGTGCGTATTGAAAAACTGATCGGCCAAGGTGCAGCGGAAGGTGCCACGCTGGTGGTGGATGGTCGAAATTTCAACGTACCAGGCCGTGAGCACGGCTTTTTTGTCGGCGGCACGCTGTTTGACCATGTCACGCCGGACATGACGATCTACAAAGAAGAGATTTTTGGACCGGTGTTGTGCGTGCTGCGTGCCAAAGATATTGCCAGTGCCATTGCATTGATCAATGCCAATCAATACGCGAATGGTGTCGCTATTTTCACCCGTGATGGCGGCGTCGCACGTGAATTCGTGCGCCAAATTCAAGTTGGCATGGTCGGCGTGAATGTGCCCTTGCCGGTGCCGATGGCGTTCCATAGTTTTGGTGGTTGGAAACGTAGCCTATTTGGCGACCATCATGTTTACGGCCCCGAAGGTGTGCGTTTTTATACGCGCGTCAAAGCGGTGATGCAGCGCTGGCCGAATACCGCCTCGGTGGGCGCGGAGTTTGCTTTTCCGCAAATGAAGTGACCCCGGTAGCCAAAAGATCTTAGGAATAAATATATGATTGAATCCCTAAAACATCTAAATTCTGCGTATTTAGATAACGCAACATTAGCCGCACAATTTACCGACTTAGCACCGGCGTTAAATGCGCGACAAGCGCAAATAGAATCAGAACGCTGTTTGTATTGTTATGATGCACCTTGCACGCGCATTTGCCCGACAGAAATTGATGTCGCAAGCTTTATTCGTCATATTGCTACTGAAAATATTAACGGCGCGGCAAAAACTATTTTGCAGCAGAATATTTTAGGCGGTAGCTGTGCGCGCGTATGCCCGACCGAAATATTGTGTGAAGATGCCTGCGTGCGTAATCATGACGCCGAAGGCGTGCCAGTAAAAATCGGCTTATTGCAGCGTTTCGCGATTGATAATATGACGTTTGAGGCGCATCCATTCGCACGTGCGGCATTAACTGGACACACGATCGCCGTGATAGGCGCTGGGCCGGCTGGCTTATCCTGCGCGCATCAACTGGCCATGTTGGGAAATGATGTCGTTATTTTTGAGGCTTTGCCCAAGCCCGGTGGCTTGAATGAATATGGCATTGCAAAATATAAATTGACCGATAATTATGCCCAGCGCGAAGTCGATTTTTTATTGGAAATTGGTGGAATTTCAATTCAATACGGTCAAAAACTAGGCGCTAATTTGTTACTGGCGCAATTAAAAAACGATTATTCTGCAGTTTTTCTGGCTTTGGGTTTAGGTGCAAGCCGAGCATTAGGTTTGACCGGCGAAAACGCGCCTGGAATGTTGGCAGCAGTAGATTATATTGCTGAATTACGTCAAGCTGAAGATTTAACGCTATTAGCGGTGCCAAAACGTGCGCTGGTTATTGGTGCGGGCAATACCGCGATTGATATGGCGGTGCAAATCGCGCGTTTGGGCTGCGAGGATGTTACCGTAGTCTATCGCCGTGGCGTTGAATCCATGTCGGCAACCAAGCACGAACAAGAAATTGCGAAAGCAAATCAGGTGCGTATTAAAACCTGGGCCAAGCCAGTGCAAGTACTACTGGATGACGAAGGCCGCGTGCGGGGCATGCGGTTCGAGAAAACTCAACCGCTAAATGCTCAGGCTCAAGCCAGTGGTGAATTCTTTGAATTAGCCGCCGATGCGATTTTCAAAGCGATCGGGCAAACACTGGAAAACGCACAGACGGAACTGGCTATTTCCGCTGACAAGATTTTGGTCGACGCCAACTTTCGCACCAATGTTAATGGTGTATATGCCGGGGGCGATTGCATCGCGCCAGGGCAAGATTTGACCGTGCAAGCGGTGCAGCACGGAAAACTTGCAGCGCAGGCTATCCACGCTGATTTATGCAGTAATAAAACAACAAACTCGACCGAGGCGGCATAAAAATGGCTGATTTAAGCGTCAATTTTGCCGGAATTAAGGCACCTAACCCTTTTTGGTTGGCTTCTGCACCACCCACCGATAAGGCCTATAACGTGATTCGCGCTTTTGAAGCGGGCTGGGGCGGCGTAGTTTGGAAAACGCTGGGTGAAAATCCGCCGCTGGTGAATGTCTCTTCACGTTATTCTGCGCATTATGCGAAAAATCGTGAAGTTATTGGTTTTAATAATATTGAGCTGATTACTGATCGCAGTTTAGAAATTAATTTGCGGGAAATAACGCAAGTTAAAAAAGACTGGCCGGATCGCGCCATGATTGTTTCTTTAATGTTTCCGTGTGACGAGGAAAGTTGGCGCACTGTTTTACCCCTTGTTGAAGCCACCGGAGCTGATGCGATTGAGCTCAATTTCGGCTGCCCGCACGGCATGCCGGAGCGCGGTATGGGTGCGGCAGTTGGGCAGGTGCCGGACTATGTTGAAATGGTTACCCGCTGGTGCAAGAAATATTGCTCGCTGCCGGTGATCGTCAAATTAACGCCGAATATTACCGATGTGCGCATGCCTGCGCGCGCGGCGAAACGCGGTGGTGCTGACGCGATTTCATTGATTAATACGATTAACTCAATCACCTCGATTGATTTAGATAATATGGTGGCTAGACCCATTGTTGGCGGGCGCAGCACGCACGGCGGTTATTGCGGCACCGCAGTCAAACCCATTGCGCTAAATATGGTCGCCGAAATTGCGCGCGATCCAGAAACTGCGGGTATACCAATTTCCGGTATCGGTGGAATTTCCAGTTGGCGCGATGCCGCAGAATTTATCGCGCTTGGTTCTGGTTCCGTGCAAGTGTGCACAGCGGCAATGTTGCACGGATTCGGTATTGTCAAAGAAATGAAGGATGGTTTGGCGCGCTGGATGGATGCCAAAGGCTACGCGACATTGAATGATTTTGTCGGTAAAGCCGTGGGTAATACCACCGACTGGAAATATCTTGATATGAACTATCAAGTTATTGCCAATATTGACCAGGAAAAATGTATTGGTTGCGGCAAATGCTATATCGCCTGTGAAGATACGTCGCACCAATCCATCGCGCAAATCATTAGTGAATCGGGTGCGCGTAAATATGAAGTGATTGAGGAAGAATGCGTCGGCTGCAATTTATGCGAGATTACCTGCCCAGTGGCAGGGTGCATCACCATGGTCGAAGAAAAGTCCGACAAGCCTTATATGAATTGGACGCAGGATCCGCGCAACCCGGCGCGGCTGAGTTAAGCGTTCGCGTAGCCATCCGCCAAACGCGGATGTATTGCGCAGCTGAAACTATGATTCTTAAATGACGAGTGCTAAACCCGCACGCCTGATTCAGGTTTGCAAACAGCACTCGTCAGCTCAGAAGCTGCCAGTCGATAAAGCGTAATTCTTTGGTCAGCGCATCCACGTCGACATTGTTGGACCCGCAATGGCGCGCCCTGCCCTTTTTACGCCGCTACGCCGCAAGTTTTTCCGGCACCGGGAAATCGATGTCCGTTCCAGCGATATGGTTCGTGTAATTGGTCAATAGATTCAGCACGACATTGACCAACACTTCCAACACATCCCCGTCGGTAAAATCCGCCGCCTTAAAGCTGGCGAGATCCGCGGCGCTGAGATGACCACGCCGTTCAACGACTTGCGCTGCCAGCGTCAGCGCCGCTTGCGTCTTCGCATCCACGCTGCTGACACTGCGCGCTTGCGTTATTTCTAGTGCGTTTAATCCGACCATCTTGCCGATTACGGAATGCGCGGCAACGCAGTAGCCGCATTGATTCGCCTCGCCCACGGTCAGCGCGATTTGTTCGCGCTGTTTCGCGGAAAGCGTACCTGCGCCAGCAACGTCAGCTAATTTGACATAGGCATTAAGCGCAACCGGCGAATGCGCCAGGGTCAAAAACATATTGGGAACGCTGCC
>JAYVAQ010000186.1:0-6790 GCA_043750875.1 Rhodanobacteraceae bacterium | reverse complement strand
CATTTATCAGGTCTACACCGGCTTAGGTACCGGCTCTGGCTTTTTGATTGATGCCACCCATTTGTTGACCAATTGCCACGTCACAGCGCCCTATCGCGATGTTGCGGTTGAGTTGCGCGATCGCTCGCGTATCTCCGGCCGCGTTCGTCGCCTACATCCGTATCGAGATTTGGCTATTGTTGAACTCGAGCGCGCCGTTGAGGGTGAAGTGTTGGTGTTAAGCGAAAATGCGCAGCTGCGCCCGAAGCAGCCGGTGCATATTTTGGGCTTTCCGGTTGGCTTGCCGTTATCGCTGACGGAAGGCGTTATTTCGCACCCTCGCCAATTGCTGGACGAGCAGTACTTTCTGCAAACGGACGCCGCGATCAACCCGGGTAATTCTGGCGGGCCAATGTTGGATGACGCGCGTCAAGTTATTGCTGTCACCACCTGCAAACTGACCCAAGCCGACGCCGTGGGATTCGGCATTCCGGTGGCTGATGTTCGGCTATTCATCGAAGAATTTCGCGCGCAAACCGTTGATTTTGGCGTGCAATGCCCAGCATGCAGCGACTTGATCGTGACTGCAACGCGCTACTGCCCAAGCTGTGGCACCGATTTGGAATCACGCCACGACTTCGATGAGTATTTCACTGCACCGGAAGCGGATCCACTGGCGAATTTTGTCGAAACCGCACTGAAAGCCGCGCAAATCAATCCAATTTTGGCGCGCCACGGCAGCCACAATTGGAGCTTTCACAGCGGTGCACCGTTGGTGAAAGTCTGGTGCTGTTGCTCGGAGCATTTGAACTTCTCCTCGCCATTGGCGCAAACGCCCACGCGTGCGCTGGAAGGCTTGTTCAAATATTTACTCAGCGCCGAACACGCACCGTTTGCCTTCGATCTCAACGGCAGCACGGTGCGCATGAATCACGTCGTTCATATCTCAGATATTTTCGCAGCTGGCGATGACGCCGAACTCAGCGTGCGCGTACGGAATTTTGTCGAAAAAGCTGCGGTCACCGATCAATTATTGATCAACACATTTGCCTGTTTGCCTGGGCCGGAGAGCTTGCCAGCGATTTAGCCTGGCGATACCGACGTTTGTGCGCGACTGAAGCCAAATACTCTCGTAGCCGAGTGTCGGTTGAAATGGGGCAAGATCAGGACTTAACTGACGTATTGCTCCGCCAACTTATTCAAATGCGCGCGTTCGGCCGGGCGCAGATACGGCGCCAGCAACATCATCACCAAATAAGCACCACGTCCCAGATCCGCTTGATCAGTTTTCGCCGTGCTTATCGCCGGGCGAATGTGTTGAAAGTTAAGCCAGAAAGTCGCCGCCAATAAAATGTGTTGGCCGACCGCTTCAATTTCATTTGGTGATGCCGCCATTACGCCGGACTCCACTAAGCCTTTGCAAACGCCGACGATGCTTTCATGGCCACGCTTGAGTATGCGGCTAAAGTGCATTTTGAGCTTGCGATTGCGGCTCAATAAGTCAACCAAGTCCCGGTAGACAAAACGGTAGTCCCAAATGCACTCAAAAATAAGGTGCATTTGCAACCATAAGTCTTCCAAATTCGCCAATCGCGTTTCTGGTGCGGTCAGGGCTTTGTCCATGCGTAATTCGAACGCCGTGAACAAATGTTCGACGATGTCGTCTTTATTGCGGAAGTGGTAATACAAATTGCCAGGGCTGATTTCCAGCTCGTCGGCAATATGGTTGGTCGTAACGTTCGGTTCGCCTTGGGCGTTAAACATCTCCAAACTAATCGTCAGGATTCGATCACGCGTTTTGGTTGGCGCAGCAGCTGCCATTTAAGCCCTCCCAGGCCGGTACGAATTTACGCACATGGGTTCAAAAGGTAAGGAAGCAATGCTTCTCTTCCCGGAGTCTTAGACTTTACCACCAAGACGCTTGACCAATTTGATGTAATCCTCCATTGCCTTTTCAGCGCTGGTGCCCTTTAGCTTTTCCCATGCGTCGTATTTGGCAACGCCTTTAAAGTCAAAAAAGCCAGGCTTCTCACCGGTCACATCGCCTTCGCTGCCCTGTTTGAAAAGCCCGTAAAGACGCAAGAGCATGTCGTTTTCTGGCTTTTCCGGCAAAGTTTTTACCGCTTCGGCGGCGGTTTTGAATTGTGCTTCAAGCTCGGACATGGGTGACTCCTTTGGATAATCGCTACGTGGAATGATTGCCTAAGATAATTCTGGCGCTAAGCCACACTTATTAACATGCGCCTCTAAAGCTGGTCAAACATGATTTATACAAAAATCTTTGTTTGACACTCCTACCCACGATTTAAGCGCGGCTGCTAAACAGCCTGTTAGTAAAAAACTTTTCACCACGCGCACATTAGTACTTGGCGCGAACCGCTTGTGCGGCTATCGTTAGGGCGAATGCTCTAAGCGCTGCTACCAAGGTCATGCCTTTGGCAGGCTTAGCTTTTACGTCATCCAATTTTTGGGGAAGTTTTTCAATGTGCGATTCAACCATTAGCTGTTCAGCAAAGGGCCATTGTTTATGAGCTATTTCGTTACAGGTGCAACGGGCTTTATCGGGCGCTTCCTTATGGAAAAGCTGCTGGCGCGGCGCGGCACGGTCTATGTTTTGGCGCGCAAAGCCTCAAAGGCGAAAGTCGAGGAGCTCAAAGAACGCTTTCCTGAACATGCAGCACGAATCGTGCCGGTTTGGGGTGATCTGACCAAAGCCAAGCTTGGTATTAGTGCCGAGCAAATGGCGGAAATGAAGGGCAAAATCAAGCATTTGTTCCACTTGGCGGCGGTTTACGATCTGTCCGCTGATGCCGCCAGCCAAGAGGCGGCCAATATTGATGGCACGCGCAACACGGTGGAATTTGCCGATGCGATCAAGGCCGGAATTTTTCACCACACCTCCTCCATTGCCGCAGCAGGCCTGTATTCGGGCATGTTTCGCGAGGACATGTTTGAAGAAGCGGAAAATTTAGATCACCCATATTTCCGCACTAAACACGATTCCGAAGGCATTGTGCGCAAAGAGTGCAATCGCCCGTTTCGGATTTACCGCCCCGCGATGGTGGTTGGTCACTCAAAAACCGGCGAGATCGACAAAATCGACGGGCCATATTATTTCTTCACCCTGTTAAAGCGTATGCGGCAAATTTTACCGCCATGGATGCCGATGCTGGGCTTCGAAGGTGGGCGCATTAATGTGGTGCCGGTCGATTTTATCGTCGATGCGATGGACCATATCGCGCACGAAAAAGGGCTGGATGGGCAATGTTTCCATTTGACTGATCCCGCGCCCAAGCGAGTGGGCGAGTTACTCAATATTTTTGCCAATGCCGGGCATGCGCCGAGCATGACGATGCGCATCGACGCGCGTATTTTCAGCTTTATTCCAGGGGCGGTGCGTAATGCCATCGGCATGTTGCCGCCAGTGCGCCGCATCACCCATAACGTTTTGAAAAGCCTAGGCATTCCTGCGGATGTGCTGAAGTTTTTTAATTACCCGACACGATTTGATTCGCGCGACACAGAACGCGTTTTAAAAGGCACTGGCATCAAGGTACCTGCGCTGGAAACGTACGCATGGCGGCTTTGGGATTATTGGGAGCGTCATCTAGACCCTGATCTTTTCATTGATCGCTCATTGACCGGAAAGGTGAAGAATCGCGTGGTGCTGATCACCGGCGGCTCGTCCGGTATTGGCCTTGCAAGTGCACATAAAATGGCGGCGGCGGGTGCAAAGGTTTTGATTTGCGCGCGCGGCGAAGACGATTTGATTAAGGCCAAAGCCGAGATCGAAGCGGGCCACAAAGGCGCGCAAGTATTCACCTATACCGCTGATTTGGCGGATATTGCCAGTTGTGATGCGTTAGTTCAGCAGATCACCACCCAGCACGGCGGTGTGGATATTTTGGTGAATAACGCTGGGCGTTCCATTCGGCGGTCGATTGCGCTGTCTTACGATCGTTTTCATGATTTTGAACGCACCATGCAGCTCAATTATTTTGGCAGCCTGCGTTTAATCATGGGCTTTTTGCCGGGCATGACCGCAAAACGTCGTGGCCATGTGATCAATATTAGCTCGATTGGTGTGTTGACCAATGCGCCGCGCTTTTCCGCCTACGTGGCTTCTAAAGCCGCGCTAGATGCGTTTAGCCGTTGCGCCGCCAGCGAGTTCTCCGACAAAAACATCCATTTCACGATCATCAACATGCCACTAGTGCGCACGCCGATGATTGGGCCAACCAAAATGTATGACAGCGTGCCAACTTTGAGCTCCGATGAAGCTGCTGATTTAGTGGTGAAAGCGGTAATCGAGCGCCCACAACGCATCGCCACGCGTACCGGTATTTTTGCGGAAATGGCGCACTTGACGGTGCCAACGATGTATCAGGTGCTGATGAACACGGCGTTCAATCTGTTTCCGGATTCGGCCGCAGCAAAAGGCCAAAAGGCAAATTCAGAAGAGCCCGCAAGTAGTGAACAAGTGGCCTTCGCAACACTTATGCGTGGCGTGCATTGGTAATCAAGGAAACTGCTACCAAAAAGCAGACTTATCACTGAACAACAGGCCCGCAACAGCTTGACTGTCGCGGGCCTGAGGCTTATCTTCCTGCCTCTTTTTCCATGTCAGCGGGTGCATCGGTAATGCCGATATCGCCAAGCGAAGCATAGTTTCTTCAAAGTCCAAGCTCGGAGAGCCCTGTGGCCAATATCAAGTCGGCGAAAAAACGCGCCAAACAAGCAGTGAAGCGCAATGCGCACAACGTCGGCATGCGATCCATGATTCGTACCGCAATCAAGAACGTCGTTAAAGCGATAGACGCGAAAGACGTCGCTGCTGCTGAAGCGGCCTACAAGATTGCCGTGCCAGTACTAGATCGCAACGGCGACAAGGGTTATTTGAGCAAAAACAAGGCTGCCCGCCACAAGAGCCGCCTGACCGCTGCGATTCGCGGATTGGCTGCGTAATTATTTTGGCTTTGTTTCAAGAATGCAAAACGCCGCTTTTAAGCGGCGTTTTTGCTATTCAGATGTGTTTTATTTGAATTAGCAAGTTAAATTCAGTAACCTCATCATGTTTTTAACTGGCAGCTTTGTCGGCCTGTTCCCATTTCTTCTGCTGAGAATTTTAAAATGAAAAAAATGAATCTATTGCTGCTAGCACTCTTAGCAAATGTGGGCGCTGCCAACGCGCAAACGCTCAACTGTGCTGCGCTTCAAAACAGTGCTGACGCTGAACCGGCTGGTTATGCTGAGCAGTGTTTAAATGTCGTCCCTAGTCCGCGCACAGCCACCGGGATTAACGCACCTACAGACACCGCCTTTACGATCGATATTCGCGGCCAAGCGCCGCGTTTGCCCAATTCGCTTTACAGTTTCACTTTAAATGCGTTCCCAACCCAAGCGTTGCGTGGTGTGACCAATCCCGCAATTTTTGCGATGGATTTTAACGTTGCCAATACCACGTTATTTGGCATCACTGGCCCTGCAGCAGCACCTAATCCATCAACCTTGGGCACGATAAACCAAACGACTGGTGCATTCACCGTCATTGCGCCCGTCACCGGATTAACCGCTGGAGATAGTGTGTCCGGCTTAGCGATTAACCCAGTGACAGGCACCGCGTTAATGGCGGCAGCTGGTGGCGCACCTATTGTTCTTTCGCGCTTGTACTCGTTGAATCTCACAACAGGTGCAGCGACGTTAATAGGCCAAATGACTGCCCCAACTGACGCTGCTGGCACGATCATGGTTGATATTTCGACGAACTGTCAGGGCGAACTCTACGCGCACAATATTTCAGACGATGCACTTTACAGTATCAATGTTGCGACGGGTGCTGGGACCGCGCGTCCAACCCACGGCTTGGCCGCAAACTTCGCGCAAGGCATGGATTTCGACAACCAAAGTGGCACCCTTTACGCATTTATTTACACCGGTGCTGGCACCAATCGCTTTGGTACGTTTAATCTGACCACAGGCGCATTTACCGCGCTCGCGACTGATAATCCGTTAGGTGAATACGAAGGTGCTGTTCCTACGGCTTGCCCAGTCGTAGGCGCACCATCGATCACCCCAGTCACACCCGCAGGTGCAGTGTCCTTCACCTTGCCAGCAACACGTTCGTTTGTTTTCAATAATGCAGTCGGCGCAACTGCCTCTGGCACCGTTGCTTGCACCATTGCAGGTGCCGGTTTTAGCGTCGTGCCAACGACCACGCAAACGATCGCTGCTGGTGCTAGCACCACCTTTACAGTAAGCGCAACAGCTGCAGGCACAGGAACACTGACTTGCACCATTCAAGGCGTTGCACAGCCTGTTGTTTATAACTTGACCGCAGGTGCTCCAATCGTGTTGATTCCAACACCAACGCTGAGCCTATGGAGCACATTGGCGCTGTTGATGGGCTTGGGCTTGTTCGGCGCATTGACGGTACGTCGCTTTAGCTAACTTCTGCGATTAAGTTTCATCAAAAGGCCCTCAAGTTGAGGGCCTTTTTTTGGTGCGCCCAGCAGGGCGCAACCTAGAAGGGTCGACAGCATGCGCCGCCTCAACCGTGCCTTGTAAATTAGCTACTTCGATCAGTTAGATAACGATATTCTGATCAGCTAACCTACGTCTCACAAGGCTGCAAATGCCCGAACTCCCAGAAGTCGAAACTACCCGCAATGGGCTTGCACCGCATTTGATCGGCGCGCGCGTTGACAAAATTCTATTGCGTAGGCCCAATCTACGCTGGCCAATTCCCTTTGAAATTCAAACACTTAGCGGGCAGGTTATCACTGCAGTTTCGCGCCGGGCGAAGTACTTGCTA
>JAYVAQ010000185.1:0-2709 GCA_043750875.1 Rhodanobacteraceae bacterium | reverse complement strand
TCACCAACCGCGTGATTTATTACGTCGGCCCCGTTGATCCGGTTCGTGACGAAGTCGTTGGCCCGGCCGGGCCGACCACCGCCACGCGCATGGATAAATTTACCGCGCAGATGTTGGAGCAAACCGGGCTCGTGGGCATGATCGGCAAGGCCGAACGCGGCCCGAGTGGAATCGCAGCGATCAAGGCGAGCAAAGCGGTGTATTTAATGGCGGTAGGTGGCGCTGCATATTTGGTTAGCAAAGCCATCAAAGCCTCGCGTGTAGTTGGTTTTGCTGATTTAGGTATGGAAGCGATTTATGAGTTTGAAGTGGAAGAAATGCCGGTTACGGTTGCCGTCGACAGCTTGGGCACCTCTGTGCATGAAACCGGGCCGCAGCTTTGGCAGGGCAAGATCGCGGCGGGCAAGCTTGCCGCCATTCCAGTGGTGGTGAGCTAATCCGATGCCAAAAACCAAAGCTAAGCTAAAAATTCCGCGTTCAACCAAAGCCGCACTCAATATTGATATTGATCCAGAACTGCTAGACGATCCGTTGCAATTGCCGATCAAGCGCGCGGTCAAGGCCAAACCTAAGGCCAAGGCGCGGGTCAAGAAAGCGCCTGCCGCCAAAGTCGCGAAAACGCCGAAAGCGGTGCGCGCGATTGTCAAACGCGCCGCAGCAGCACCCAAGCGCCCGCCGCTCAGCTTGCCAGAACTGCGCGAGCGCATTGATAACGTCGATCAACAGATTCAGTCGTTAATCGCCGAGCGTGCCCGCTATGCGCGGCGCGTGGGGCAAGTCAAAGGTCCGCTGGCCGCTGCAATTGATTACTACCGGCCCGAACGCGAAAGCCAGGTGTTGCGAATGGTGATTGAACGCAATGCCGGGCCACTGTCAAACGGCGAATTGGTGCGGGTGTTTCGCGAAATTATGTCGGCCTGTTTGGCGCAGCAAAACCCGTTGCGGATTGCATTTTTGGGGCCGGAAGGTACGTTTAGCCAAGCCGCGGTGTTAAAGCATTTTGGCCATTCGGTGAAAGTGCTGCCGTTGGCTTCGATTGAAGAAGTGTTCCAAGAAGTGGAAGCAAAGAATGCCGATTTTGGCGTGGTGCCGATTGAGAATTCGGTCGAAGGTTCCGTGCACCACACGCAAGATATGTTCGTCACCTCGAACTTAAAAATCTGTGGCGAAATTGAGCTGAGCATCCAGCAGCATCTGATGAGCACCGGCGAAGATTTAAGCAAAATCGAGCGCGTGTATTCGCACGCGCAATCCTTAGGCCAATGCAAAATGTGGCTAAAGAAAAATCTGCCCAAGGCCGAGAAAATTCCTTGCTCCAGCAACGCCGAAGCCGCACGTCGGGCGCGCAATGCGCCGGAAGCTGCCGCGATTGCTTCAGAAACGGCGGCGCAAATTTATGGCTTAAAAATCCTACGCCGCAGCGTTATGGATCGGCCGGATAACACGACACGTTTCGTCGTACTCGGCCACAAATTATTTGAGCCTTCCGGGCACGATAAAACCAGTTTAATGCTGGCCGGTAAAGATCAACCGGGCTTGCTGTATCAGTTACTGGATCCATTGGCACGCGCCGGGGTCAGCATGACCCGCATTGAATCGAGGCCCATGCGCACTGGCAAATGGGAATACGCGTTTTTCTTAGATGTTGCCGGGCATATTAAAGACGATGCCTTGAAATCAGCACTCGGCGAGATGGGGCATTTGGCTGGGCAGCTGAAGATTTTGGGGTCTTATCCGATTGCGTTTGGATAGTTCTCTTTGCAACCCCCTTTCATGCGCGAAAGACGCTACCCAAACCGCTTTATAGAAATGACTACCGGCCTTCACGTGTAGTCATGTGGGAAATGATCTTAATCGTTTTGATGTTGTGCGAGCAGCGCCATTAGTCCAGCTTCGTCGATGACCGGAACTTTCAGTTCGCCCGCTTTCGCCAGTTTGCTGCCCGCTTTAGCACCCGCGATCAATAAGCTGGTTTTTTTGCTGACACTGTCAGACATTTTTGCACCCAGGGCTTCCAACGCGGCACTTGCGGCTTCGCGCGTCATGGCTTCCAGCGTGCCGGTGAGCACGATGGTTTTGCCAAGTAGCGGGCCGGTGTTTGCTTGCTTGGGGCCGCCCTCAGTCCAATTTAAGCCTGCCGCTTGCATGCGCTGAATTTGTGCCAGCTGGTTGGGGTCACTAAAAAAGCTAACAATGCGCGCGGCGACGATGGGCCCGATATCCTGCACGGTTTGCAGGGTGGCTAAATCGGCGCCAGCGATGGCGAGTAAATTACCAAAATGGCGGGTCAGCTGTTTCGCGGTGTTTTCCCCGACATCACGAATGCCGATGCCGTAAAGCAGACGCTCAAGCGTGGAGGCTTTGCTTTTTTGGATCGCATCCAGAACGTTTTGCGCGCTTTTTTCTGCCATTCGATCCAAAGTCGCTAAGCGATACAAATCCAGCTCGAAAATATCCGCCAAAGATTAAGGCGCCACGATCCACCAGCTGCTCGATCAGCTCATCACCCAATCCTTCAATATCGAGCGCCCGCCGCGAGGCGAAATGGCGCAACGCGGCTTTTAGCTGCGCGCTGCATTTTTCAATGCCGCCGCTGCAGCGCCAAACTGCCGCATCGTCTTGTTTTACCAATGTGGAGGCGCAAACTGGGCAAACCGTAGGTGCGAGGGCGGCGACGCTATTTGCTGGCCGCCGGTCCAAAATCACGCG
>JAYVAQ010000184.1:0-2459 GCA_043750875.1 Rhodanobacteraceae bacterium | reverse complement strand
CAAACGGTTCCAACTTGGGCCACGGCAATTAGCGATGGCGATGCCGATTTCACCCAAGCGCTGACCTTTAATGTCACGAATAACAACAATGCGTTGTTCACCACGCAACCCACTGTGGCCGCCAATGGCACCTTGAGCTACACGCCAAACGGCACGACGGGTAGCGCCACCGTCAGCGTCAGCTTGTCTGACGATACAACGGCGGGCGGCGCAGCACTAACTTCGACAATTCAGATCTTTACCATCACGATTAGCGCGAACACACCGCCGAACATTAGCGACGTCACCAATCAAACGATTAATGAAGATGCGGCCACTGCTGCGTTGGCAATTACCGTGGGCGATGCTGAAACCACGCTCACAGCCTTGACAATGTCAGGCAGCTCTAGCAACACGGCCTTAGTACCAAACGCGAATATTGTGTTTGGCGGCAGCGGTGCAAATCGCACGGTCACGGTCACGCCGGTAGCGAATTTGTCCGGCACCAGCACGATCACTTTGACAGTAAACGATGGCAATAGCGGCACCGCCAGCGATACTTTCTTACTGACGGTCAATGCCGTGAATGACACGCCTAGTTTTGTCGCAGGCGGCAATCAAACGCACCCTGCTGGCACAAGTACCGCGCAAACGATAGCCACTTGGGCGACAGCAATCAGCGATGGCGATAGTGATTTCACGCAAACGCTGACGTTCAATGTCACGAATGACAATAACGCGCTATTCAGCACGCAAGCGACCGTGGCCGCGAATGGCACCTTGAGCTACACACCAACCGGCGTGCCAGGCAGCGCCACCGTCAGTGTGAGCTTGACTGACGACGCCACTGCTGGCGGTGCTGCGCTGACTTCGACGGTTCAGACGTTCACGATCACCGTGCAAGCCGGAACCTCGCTCAGCATTAACGATGTCAGCGTTATCGAAGGCAATACTGGCAACACTACCGCGGTATTTACCGTCACACGTGCCAGCAACACCGGCGCATTTAGTGTCGATGTTGCCACCTCAGATGGCACCGCGACGACAGGCACCGACTACACCGGCGTGAACACGACGCTGAACTTCAGCATCGGCGGCGCGCTCACGCAAACCGTATCCGTGCCCGTCATCGGCGACACCACAATTGAGCCGACCGAGACTTTCAATATCACACTCTCCAATCCGACTAACGGCACAACTTTGTCCGATGCCACCGGCTTAGGCACGATCAGCAATGATGATGTTCCCAATTTAACCGTTGGCAATGTCACGCTCATAGAAAATGCGGGTCCTGCCGTCGTACGAATAAGCCTCAACAGCGCCGCGTTGGTTGGGCCAGTCACCGGAACGTTCTCCACCGCCGACGGCACGGCGACTGCGACGAGCGATTACACCGCACAAATCGCGGTGCCATTCTCGATTCCCGCGAACGCCACGTTTGTGGACGTCTCAATCCCGATCACCAATGACGCGACTTTTGAGCCCAGCGAAAGCTTCACGGTTACCGTGGCCGGTGTTTCAGGCGCAACCGTGACCGGCGCAACAGGCACGGTCACAATCACCGATGACGATCAACAACCCACCACTACCACGATTGTAAGCGACCTACCGGATCCGTCCGTGACCGGGCAAAGTTACGCGGTGAATGTGCAAGTGGCGGCACTCAGCAGCTCGCCTGCGGGCACGGTCAATGTCGGCGATGGCAGCGCAAGCTGTGTGATCACACTGGTTGCGGGCACCAGCCCCAACAGTTCGGGAACTTGCAATCTGAGTAGCACCAGTGCGGGCAACAAGACCATTACCGCGACGTATGTGCCCGCCAGCACCGCGTTTGCTGCTAGCGCCATGACGGCAACCCATATAGTCAACCCGGCCGCGACGACGATTTCATTGAATGCACCGCCGGCGCGCTCGCGTGTTTTTCAGAGCCTACCATTCGCAGTAAATTTTGCAGTGGTAGCCCCCGGCGCAGGCAGCCCCGCCGGAACCATCACGCTAACCAGCGGTAGCAGCATTTGTACTATTACTGTGCCGACCGCAACACCCAGCTGTCTCTTGCAATTCAACACGTTGGGTCCGCGTACGATCAGCGCAAGTTTTGTGCCAAGCGATGCCAATTTCGCCGCAAGTTCAAACACGACTGCCGCCACCACGCTGGTGTTTGCGCAAGCGGATTTGGCAGTGACCAAAGACAATGGCGTCAACAGTTACGCGGCCGGTGATTTATTGGTTTACACGCTAATCTTGCGCAATAACGGCCCGGACTATGCGCCCGGCGTGCGCTTTAGCGACGTGCTTCCCACAAGCTTGCTCAACCCACGTTGGAGTTGTGCCGCCAGTGGTAACGCGATCTGCCCACAAGCAGGTGGCGTAACCGACATTAATGCCACAGTAAATCAAATTCCGGTCGGAGGCGTATTGACCTACACGCTCAGCGCGAACGTGCCGCGCCCTGCCCCAGCATCGATTAGCAATCGTGC
>JAYVAQ010000183.1:0-3893 GCA_043750875.1 Rhodanobacteraceae bacterium | reverse complement strand
GCGCCCCGAATTGAGCTGAATCGTCGTGAAAAATTCATCTAAAACAACAATACGCACCAGTCAACTTGCCGCATAATGCGCGCCCGAACTACCTAGCTTGAGCCGAAAAACCATGGTCAAACCGCTGCCGCGTCTGAAACTTCAGGGCTTTAACAACCTTACTAAAGCACTATCGTTCAATATTTACGACGTTTGTTACGCGGTAACCGCCGAGCAACGCAGCAACTACATCGAATACATCGATGAAGCCTACAACGCCGAGCGCCTGACCCAGATTCTGTCCGACGTGGCGGAAATCATTGGCGCCAATATTCTCAACGTCGCCCGTCAAGATTACGACCCACAGGGGGCTTCGGTCACCATTTTGATCTCCGAACAACCCGTACTGGACAGTGCATCGGTCGGTAAAGAAGTTTTGAAAGACACCGTGGTGGCGCATTTGGATAAGAGCCACATTACCGTCCATACCTACCCAGAAACGCATCCGCAAAACGGCCTAGCGACATTTCGCGCGGATATTGATGTCGCCACCTGCGGCGTGATTTCGCCGCTGAAAGCACTGAATTATTTGATCGACAGCTTCGAGTCCGACATTGTCATCACCGACTACCGCGTGCGCGGTGCCACCCGGGATATCAAAGGCCGCAAGCATTTCATCGATCACAAAATTAACTCCATCCAAGATTTTCTGAGCAAGCCGATCAAAAACCGCTTCGAGATGATGGACGTAAACGTCTATCAAGAAAATTTGTTCCACACCAAAATGCACATTAAAGACTTTGATCTGGACACTTATTTGTTTGAAACAAACAAAAACGATCTGTCCTACAAAGAACGTGGCCGCATTGAAGCGCTGGTGAAGCGCGAGATCGAAGAGCTGTTTCACGGGCGCAATCTGGATTGAGTACATCGCCTAAACTGTATCTAGCCAGCGCCTCACCGCGCCGGCTAGAGCTACTGCGCCTCGCCGGGTTTGCGCCGGAAGTTTTAAACGTCGACATCCCCGAAGTGCGCGCTGCCGATGAAACACCTGAGCAATATGGTCAGCGCGTCGCTTGCGCTAAAGCCGAAGCAGGCTTTCGGCTGGTAAGCGGTATTGATGGCGCAGTGGTGCTCGGCAGCGACACCGAAGTCATCCTCGACGGCCGCGTTTTTGGCAAACCTGAAAATGCCGAGGCAGTCGCAGAAATGCTCAGCAGCTTAAGTGGCCGCAGCCACCAAGTGATTACTGCAGTCGCCGTCTGTTCGAACCACGGTAACGGTAGCTTCCTACACACATCCACCGTGCGGTTTAAAATCTTAACCAGCCGCGAAATCAATGCCTACATTGCCACCGGCGAGCCTTTTGGTAAAGCCGGTGCCTACGCCATCCAAGGCGTGGCCGCCACCTTCATTGACGAATTGCACGGCAGCTACTCCAGCGTGATGGGCCTACCCATTTTCGAAACGAATGCGCTACTCAATCAATTAGGCGTTTACGCCGCTTGGCAGACTCCGCAGACTTAACAAAGCGCTGATAAGAATGCAGTTGAGGCTTGAATTCAGCGCACGCAGCCGTCAGTATGTATTCGTGGATGGGGGCGCCTAGCCACAAAAAAGGTTTCTTGATACGCGTTTGCATAGGCAAGCAACTAACAAGAAACAAAAGTGTTCGACCAGTTCTATCGTGGGGGCGTATTGGCTTTCGACGTGGGTTTGAAACTTTGGGTGCGTGTCGAGGGTGTCATCTCACCTCGTAAAACTCGATGGCAAAAAGACATAGTCGCAAACGACGAAGTCTACGCTTTAGCAGCCTAAGGGCTTGCTAACCTGAGCCTGCAGCGTGTCCGTTCGCTGTTGAACTCGGGTAACTAAAGACGGAATCGCCAGCGTGTGTGCCTGACACAAGCAGCTAAAAAGACCAGGCTGGTTTTACGGTAGCCCTGTCAGTCGGGAAGCCGTACGACGAGACTAAATAGACTGAATACACACGTAGATCACAAAACGTAGGGCTTGCGGACAGGGGTTCAACTCCCCTCGCCTCCACCACTGCATCATCCAAAGACGTCCTAGGGCGTCTTTTTTTTCGTTCAAAATCAAGCGCTTAGCCCTATTTTGCTACGTTTAGGCGTCCAAACAGGCCCAAAAGCGTCCAGTTGAATCCAGGGGTAAGTCGGGGTAACTTAGCGGGGTAACAGCCTTTCGTCCTTTTGAGTTACCCCACCATGGCACTTTCAGACACTAAACTTCGCAAGCTCAAGCCCAAGGCAAAGCCTTACAAGGTATTTGACGAAAAGGGCCTGTTTTTGAACGTCACCCCATCGGGCGGCAAATGGTGGCGTTTGCGCTACACGTTCGATCAAAAAGAAAAGCTGCTGAGCTTGGGCACCTATCCCGAAATAAGCCTGAGCCTTGCGCAAAAGCGTCAAGCCGCAGCACGCAGCCTAGTTGCGCAGGGTATAGACCCCAGCGCCGAGCGCAAAGCCGAGAAAGCGGCCAAGTCTGGAACGGGCACCCTGGAAGCCATCGCCCGCGAATGGTTCGAGAAGTTCACGCCAACTTGGACACCCGGCCATGCGCGCACCATCGCGTCACGATTGGCCCGCGACATTTACCCTGACCTGGGCACGATGGAAGTTCAAGCGATCAAAGCGCCGGATGTTTTACGCACGCTGCGACGCATCGAAGCGCGGGGCGCTTTGGAAACGGCGCACCGGATTCGTTCAATACTTAGCCAAGTGCTTCGCTTTGCCGTGGCGACCGGGCGCGCTGAAACTGACTGCACAGCCGATTTGCGCGGAGCCTTGCCGCCAGCCAAAGAAGTAAACCATGCCGCAGTGACCGACCCCACAGAGTTCGCCGGTATCCTTCGCGCTATTTGGGGCTACCAAGGCTCAGACATTGTTCGCGCGGCGCTGAAGCTGCAGGCGCTTTGGTTTTTGCGCCCGGGTGAATTGCGCACGCTTGAATGGGCAGACGTTGACTTAAGCCAGCTGCAAATAACGCTACCCGCCGAACGCATGAAAATGCGCGAAGCCTTGGCGGTGCCGCTGGCAAACCAGGCGCTAACGATTTTGCAGGAGCTCAAGCCGCTGACTATGGGCAGCCGGTACGTTTTCCCGAGTGCCACTAGCGAAGCGCGCCCCATGTCAAACAACGCCGTTTTAAGCGCATTGCGGCGCATGGGTATCGACAAGGCGGATATGTCCGGCCATGGCTTTCGCTCAAGCGCCAGAACGATGCTAGACGAAGTGCTAGGCGAACGCGTTGATTTGATCGAACACCAGCTAGCGCACAAGGTTCGCGACGTTAACGGCAGAGCCTACAACCGCACCACACACCTACCCGAACGGCGCAAGATGATGCAACGTTGGGCGGATTACCTGGACACGTTGCGCACCGGCGGCAACGTGATTGCGGGCAAGTTTGGGCGCGTGGTATGAAAGCAAAGCCTTCACAGATAAACCGCAAGGACACTTACGACCATGACAAATGCACAAGGTCAGGGTGCCCCGATCAATGGCTTGAAGGCCTATCTGAGGTACTAAAACATGGTGAGCTTGCGGGCGTGGCTTTCTACTGTGGCCTGCTTCGGCTACCACATGTAAGCGAAAAACAATGCCGGGAAGCGCTTGAACTGATAGCAAACGACAAACTGTCGAGCAAGCGCAAAGTAACAGGCGCGCCGCCTGCCAGACCTTGGCGTGAAAACGATATTGAAAAGATTTGGGATAAAGCGGGGTATGAAGCGGCGCTAGTCTGCTTTCGCTTACTCAATAAGCCCCGCCAACTGACGAACAAGGATTTCCAACTTTTGCACTATTACATAAAAACAAAAGAAGAATTTACCGGCGGTGAGCCTGTGGACTACGACCCGGCCGAAATGAGTGAAAGCGCGCTTTGGGAAAAGGGAC
>JAYVAQ010000182.1:0-4443 GCA_043750875.1 Rhodanobacteraceae bacterium | reverse complement strand
AACAGTTGCATAAGCAGGCTGCGAAAGAAACCCGCCGCTAACCCGGTCAGTTAGGCACTTGGCAATACTTCTTGCCAAGCCTTCTATAAAAGGCACGGTAGAAATTATGTCGCTCAAACGCTATTTGAAACCACTTGTTGCGATCGCGCTGTTCGCGCTCAGCACTTTTTCGGTTGCTACACCCACCGCGCCCGCACCTGCTGGCCTAGAAAAAGCAACGTTCGCGGGCGGCTGTTTTTGGTGTATGGAAACGCCATTTCGCGGAATTTCTGGCGTCTCTAGCGTGGCATCCGGCTACATCGGTGGCACCGTTGTCGACGCAACATACGAGCAAGTTTCAGGCGGCGGCACTGGCCACGCGGAAGCGGTCGAGATCGTGTTTGACCCAACGAAAATCAGTTATGCCAAATTATTAGAAATATTTTGGGCCAATATAGACCCAACGGTTAGCGATCAGCAGTTTTGCGATCAGGGCGACCAATACCGCAGCGCCATTTTTACCCACACGCCCGAACAAGCAAGCGCTGCCGCTGCGAGCAAGGCCAAGTGGCAGTCCGACAAACGCTTTGCCGGGCGCACGATTTACACAGAAATAACTACGGCGTCAGCGTTTTATGCCGCTGAGGAATATCACCAAAATTACGCGCAGAAAAACCCCGCGCGCTACAAATACTATCGCTGGAGCTGCGGCCGCGATCAAAAATTGGAAGAAATTTGGGGCAGTGCGCCAGCAAAACATTGAACGTTTTCCGAAGCGATTTGCTCAGTTGAATTGCCGCCCTGAACCCACACTACCACTCCACGGAGAAACTTCCATGCAAAGACGCGACGCGATTCGCTATACCCTGCTTACTTTAGCCACCGGAGCCACCACCATGAGCCTTTTTAGTCGCAGCCGCGCCGCCAGTACGGAAACGTTTGAAGTACAACTGACTGAGGCACAGTGGCGCGAGCGGCTAAGCAAAGAGCAATTTTATGTGCTGCGCGAACATGGCACCGAGCGCTCGGGAACTAGCCCGCTTGATGATGAAAAGCGCGTTGGCGTATTTCACTGTGCAGGTTGTGATTTGGCCTTGTTTGATTCAAACACGAAATTTGATTCCGGCACTGGCTGGCCGAGTTTCTTTCAGCCGATCACCAACGCCATTGGCACCAGCGTCGACAAAAGTTTTTTCTCGACGCGCACCGAAGTGCATTGCCGACGTTGCGGCGGGCACTTGGGCCATGTCTTTGAAGATGGCCCGAAACCCACCGGGCTGCGCTACTGCATGAATGGCATAGCTATGAGTTTCAAAGCAAATAGTTAGCCGCCCGCGTTTGAAAAAAAACGGGCCTAGTATTAGGCCCGTTTTTTTTTCAACTGCTGTTTAATATTCGCGGCGGTGGTGGCGGCCACGGTCATGATGGCCTTGGTAGTGATGCCGTTGTCGATACGACGGGTGGCTGTTATAGCGATTGTGATGACGGTAACTGCGGTAGCGCGGCGTATAGTTGTAACGATCATAGTGGCGATCCCGACGATAGCCATTGCCATAATAGTTCGACCGGCGATTATGCGAGCTATGTGCGGCGATTTCGATCAACGCTCCGACAATATGCGCGGCGCTGCTATGCGAATCTCGATGATAAGAATTGCGATAGTGCTGGGCGCTAGCGGGGGTGCTGGAAAAAAACGCAAACGCGGCAAGTGCGGCAAGGAACAGGGACTTCATTGGAAACCTCCATTGGAAACGCAAAAAAACCGAATGCTTCGCCCGAAACAAAATTGTTGCGGTAATAAAAGAATAGTCCCGATTTGCTCAATGGCACGCCCAAGCAAATTACTGTTTAGGCAATTGTGTTCTTCGTCAAAATTCAGTTAGTTAGGCATGACCAGCAAGTTATTTGGCGCTAAATATCGCTTTGAAACTAACAATTTATGGAGCCAACTATTGGCCTGCGATGGCGCCGATTCATTTTCGTCTGTGTGTACTAATTCGCAGCCCAAGCATGCCGCCGGGTAATTAACCCGCGCTTCCCCTGGATCAAGAGCAACACTGAAATATTGTGGCGCTTGGCATAGGCCAATCCGGCCCTAGGGCCGAGCACCATAATTAAGCTCGCCAGCGCGTCGCTATAGGTGCCGCTGACGTGTCGAACGCTAACGGACAGCAAATTGTGTGTTACCGGTCTAGCGGTACGCGGATCAATCAGGTGGGACACGCTGAGCGCGCCCATTTGATAGCGATTACGATAATTGCCGGAGGTAACTAAGGCCGTGTCACGCAAAACCACTTCGTCGACGACACTCATATCGCGGTCATCGCCATCGGGGCGCTCGATGCCGACGCGCCAATCGCTGCCGTCTGGCTTTTTTCCGTGCGCACGCATCTCGCCGGTAATATCGATCAGATAACTGTCCAGCTGCTCAGCACGCAGCATTTCCGCGACTTGGTCGGTCGCGTAACCGGCGACAATCGAGGAAAAGTCTAGACGTAACCCGCCCGGCTGCCATAGTCGATTTTTACTGCGCTCAATGCGCAGTTTTTGCCAACCTACTCGCGCCTGCGCTTTGAGAATTTCGGCGGCACTGGGCGCGTTATCCCGATGCCCGGACGCGCCAAAGCCCCAGAGCCTGACCAAGGGCTCTATCGTTGGGTCGTACGCGCCCTCGCTCGATTGCGCCAAATTTAGGGTAATCACCAGCAAATCGAGGATTTCGGGTGCTACCGGCTGCCAGCTTTTCGCAGGCGCGTCGTTAAATTTAGACAGTTCGGAATCAGTGCGCCAAGTGCTGAAGCGTTGTTCGAGTTGGTCTAACCGGTGTTGAATTTTCTCAGCTAGTTCCGGCGCACGACTGGCTGCGTCCAATTCCAGTGTTACGCGCCAAGTACTACCCATCGTCACGCCATGCAGCGTTTGCAGTTCGCCCGCCCAGAGTGGGCAGGCGAACAAAAGCAGGCACCAGAGCGTTAGCGTTCGCACGTCGGATTAATCGCTAGCAAACCTGGACATTGCGAGTCTTCAACATCAGAGTGCCTGTTGAGAGCCTTTAAACCTCGTCTTTGCGAGCGCAG
This sequence comes from Rhodanobacteraceae bacterium, assembly GCA_043750875.1. Lineage (GTDB taxonomy): Bacteria > Pseudomonadota > Gammaproteobacteria > Xanthomonadales > SZUA-5 > JANNYA01. The sequence goes on along the minus strand of JAYVAQ010000182.1, from coordinate 1,387 downwards.
CGAAGCAATCTAGCATTGAAGGACTAGATTGCTTCACTGCGTTCGCAATGACGATGCGTTTTTCCGCGAGGTTTATGGAGAGCGCCGCGAAGCAATCTGCTTTCAACAGCGAGATTGCTTCACTGCGTTCGCAATAACGAATTTTAAGGCACATGGTCGTCAGCAGTACAACTTAGGGCGCTAAAACCTCAAGTGTCGCGACATAGCTAACGCGTCGATTCTTTATCCCCGCAGTGCTGCCCTTTTCATCCTGGTGCACGGCTTCTAACCAATACATGCCAGCACTAGGCCAAACCGTACTAAATTTGCCCTGAGCATCGGTTTTGACGGTCACATCATTTTGTTGATCGCGATAGCGGGTACCACCGGGAACAACATGCACATCTAAGCCCACAATAGGTTTGCCATCCAGCAAAAACTGAAATGACGCGCTTTCACCCGCGAACAGATCATTTGGGTGCGTGCTTGGAATCAGTTCTAAACCGCTGTTCGTTGCCTTTAAAACTTCCGTACTGGGCGCGCCCGCGCTGACAAAGGTTTCGATGCGGCCATGCATCTCGCCTACTTGCAAGTCTTGCGCCTTTGCTGACACTTCAGCGGCAAAACGCTCCGTCGTACCGCGCCAACGTTTGGGCTCGCCGTTTTCCTTCCAACTCGCGTTCAGGCCCTTGTTGACGATCGCCAAGCGATAGGTGCCAATTTGCTTGAGTTCCAGATCGAACACACTGCGATATTTTCCGGTGTGTGGGCTAACCGGTGCCAGCATGCTGCCATCAGGTGCGGTAATCACCAGCTTATCGAGCTGTAACGGTACGTGATTAAAATAAAACAAGTCATTCGAAACCGCGGCGTCGACGGTAATCCATTGGTTCGGGGTCAGCACCGTTTGCGATGGCAGCAACCAAGCTTTGTGCGCCTGCGCGAAGGTGGGGGCGATAAGTGCAGCTAAGGTAATAAGCCCAAGACGTTTTAGTAGTGAATGACTCATGGTGAACTCCATTGATGAATAGGGGGAATTTGATTCGAAGACTACGGTGTCAATGCCAGTGCGATTTCGCCAAGTTCGGTTTTGCCCCCTGCCTTGACGACGCTGGCCGTAGTCGGTGGCCAAGCAAACGCGAGCTTGATTAGCTCGCGCCCGCCAACTTCGCGCGCGGCTTCGACGACTAATTGATAATTGCCCGGCGCTAATGATTTCAGCGGCGCATCTGTTGATTTAAAGCGCAGCTGATACTTGCCCGCCGCACGCGTGGCGCCGGATACCCCATCCAGAGGCATGCTTTGATTGCGCCCGCTGCGCCGCCACCATTGGCGCAAATCTGCCAACCATTTGGTGCCATCGCCCGCCTTGCTAGCCTTTTGCTGGTACCAAACCGCAAGATTTGCC
>JAYVAQ010000181.1:0-2037 GCA_043750875.1 Rhodanobacteraceae bacterium | reverse complement strand
GTTTTGCTGACGCACAATTTTTCTATGATGAAGATATCAAGCAAGGCATCGATTCGATGGCGCAGGGTTTGGCGTCGGTCACTTATCAGCAGAAGCTCGGTTCGTATGCCGATAAAACCGCGCGTATCGCCGCATTGGCAGAATCGATTGCTGAGCAGATTGGGTTGGATAAAACCGATGCGCGCCGCGCTGCTGAATTATCCAAAGCCGATTTGCAGTCGCGTATGGTCGGCGAGTTCCCAGAATTGCAGGGCATTGCTGGCCGCTATTACAGCAAAGCAGCTGGCGAATCCGAAACCGTTTCCGCTGCCATTGATGAAGCCTACCAACCGCGCTTTGCCGGCGACGCCATCGCCGCTTCCAAACTCGGCCAAGTGCTGGCTATTGCTGAACGTTTGGATACGCTGGCCGGCGGTTTTTCGGCGGGCTTAAAACCAACCGGTAATAAAGATCCGTTTGCACTGCGCCGCAATGCCTTGGGTTTGGCACGGACTTTGCTGGAGGGCGGGTTTGATTTGTCATTGCATCATCTAATTGATGAAGCTTATTGCCTACAGCCAGTAAACGCTGGAAAAGTGGATGTCATTTCAGTTGAACAGTTAGACATTGAAAAGTTTATCTACGACCGACTTCGCGGCTATTTCAACGAGCAAGGCTTCAACGAGCAACAATTCGATGCAGTGAATGCCATTGAACATCAATCACTGCCAGATTTTTCCAAGCGCTTAAAAGCCATCGCCGAATTCGCCAAATTGCCTGAAGCCACGGCGCTGGCCGCCGCCAATAAACGCATTGGTAATATTTTGAAAAAATCCGCGAGCGAAGCGGCAGATAAAGTATCAGAAAATTTATTGCAGGAACAAGCCGAAAAAGACTTATGGCAAGCCGTTTCTCAGCTTGAACAAAGCAATGCGCCGAAACTGCAAGCGCGTGATTATGTCGGTGTGTTGCAGGCGCTAGCCGGATTACGCGCGCCAGTGGATGCGTTCTTCGATTCGGTGATGGTGAATGCCGATGATGCCACAGTGCGCGCCAATCGTTTGGCCTTGCTGCGCACCATTGCCGGGCAATTCAATGCCGTGGGTGATATTTCGATGTTGGCGTAATCCCCCTGCGCTACGCGCTTCCCTCTTTTTCAAAAGGGGGATTGAGGGGGATTCAGGTAACCCGTAATTCCTTTTTGCCGTAGATGCGCTCGAAGATTGGCGTAGCCATTAGTGTGGTAACCACCGCCATCAGCACCATGATGGTGAACAGCGCCGGTTCAATGATGCCGCGTTGTAGGCCGATGTTGAGGATAATCAGTTCCATCAGACCACGTGCGTTCATCAGTGTGCCAATGGCCATTGACTCCTTGTGCGATTCGCCGTGCCAGCGCGCCGCCAGATAGCAGGCTACGCCTTTTCCTGCTATTGCCACAAATAACACAATGGCAGTTAAGCCCCAAAGATATGGCGTATTTACTAAGCCAATTTTTGTGTTCAACCCGGAATATACGAAGAACACCGGCAACAGCAGTGCCACAGTCAGCGGATACATCAGGCGGTGCAATTCCTCGGCGAATTTACCGCGCGGCATGGCGATGCCCATGATAAAGGCGCCGAATACAGCGTAGATCTGAATGAAATCGGTGAACCAGGCGCCGAGCATAACCAGCATCAGGATGAATACCAGGATATCCGGATTCATCACGCCGGCAAGTCGCACCTTTTCACCAACTGGCTGCAAAAATTTCTTCACTAGGGTGAGCGTGACCAGTGCGAATAGCACGCCGCCGCCAATAGCGATGAGCGCGATGCTCCAATCGGACTGAAAACTGGCCAGTACCACGGCCAAAACGCACCAAGCAGCAACGTCGTCCATCGAGCCAGCGGCTAAAGCCAAGGTGCCGATCGATGTTTTGGTCAAGCCCTGCTCGAAGATGATGCGCGCCAGCATGGGAAAGGCGGTGATCGACATCGCCGCACCCATAAACAGAATTGCCTCGACACCGGAGGTTTTTTCGGCAAACAACTGCGGATCCTCGGCGATGAAATA
>JAYVAQ010000180.1:0-13097 GCA_043750875.1 Rhodanobacteraceae bacterium | reverse complement strand
CGACCCAGGATTTGGGAAGGGTCTCGTGCGTGCGCCGTAAAATAAAAGGAAATAATATGAAAAGAACCCTAATATACTGCATTATTTTAATGTCGTCATTGCAAGTTTCAGCAGAATGCCTTTGGCGAAAAGAACCACTCGGCGCCGAGAAAATGCCAGTCTTTGATTTTGTTAAGCCTAATAGAGAACAAATTTACATCTTTGAAGAGGTAAATAAAGCGTGCGCGAAAGGCTCAAATTGTTTTGTAAGCACTGGTGATGAGTTATTATTTGATGAAGATTCATATAATTTAATTTGGACAAATTTCAAAAATGACAAAACTAGCGTTGTAATGTCGCTCGTAGCGAAAAATGGGCATCAGCCCAGTTATTTGCATGGAGTAACAAATGAGGGTAAAGCCGACGAGGTCAATTTCTACGTACTTTACACGGCATACAATCAGTGCGCGGCTAATATAATCCCGACACCAAAACCAAGCGATAAATGCCATTTTTATCGTTTTGAAATTCATCCAAGCAATATCAGTGGCTATATCAGACCAGATCATGCTGTTTCTGACACCACAAATATTGGATGGAAATCAGGTTGCGCATTACTACCATCCCAACCCGGTGGCGGCAACGGCAATGATCCGCCTAGGCCGTAAGTAGTTGTTCGTTCAAATCTTTTCCGTAGCTGCGGCGCTTACCGCGCCTCAGCTTGACTGCGAAAAAAATGAAATTTTAGATATTGCACTTACGCCAAGGGCGTACGCATTAGGGAAAAACTCTTCAACGCTATTTATTGAGCAGGGCGCTGAAGTCGAATATTCCTACGACGGCATTGACTGGCGACCCATCGCGTTGCCAGCAACACGCGCGGCTTGGCACGTTGAATACCCAGGTAGCGTCGGAATAAAGCTCAAAACCAGCACAGTAGCGTCGGCAAAGATATTGATATTAAGCTCATGCCGAGACGATCTATTTTCAAATAAAGCCTGGTGGCTTAACCTGCAAAATTATGCAGAAGCACATGACTATACTGTGAGTGCGAAACTAGCCAACCCTTCTGAGTTGGACACATTATTGAAAAATGCCGCAAATGTAGAGCAGCGAGGATTTGTTATACATGCTATGGCAAATGACGCCTTCAGGGTTAACAATTTAGAGAATGCAAGCACTCTATTTAAAGAATCTTCGAAGGTATGGGGTCAAGCGGGAGCGCAATTTAACGCGTTACACACTGCAGCAAATTTGGGTAGTGCAGAGGTCGCTGATCGTCGGTCTGACCCACAATTTCGTCAAATTGTTGATCAAGCCATGGGCCAGATATTGAAAGCGCCCGAGCAAAAATACTTTGCAACACGATTTGCTCAAATTGAGTGCCGATTCATGTTTTTGGCGGGGAACTGGAATGATTATTTACCCTGCACAGAGGCAGTGATTGCAAAATATAGAAGTTTGGGGGAAATTAGCGACGAACTAAACGCGACAATAAATTTGGTTTATGCTTCTCGCAATGTTTCGACGAACATAAGTATTTATCCTATTCAACGACGTTTGGAACTTCTGCCAGAAACCATAAGTAATAAAATATATCGAGGCAGATTTAATTTGCTTGCGGCCCAAGTGGCGCATGACAATGGCCAGCTTGCTCAAGCGCTCAGCTCCATCCAAGTTGCGATTGCAAATTTCTCAATGGCTACCGAGGAACGCGAACGTTGGCTGGTAAACGCACTCCTGCTTTCCGCCGATATACAAGCAAAGCTGGGGCTGCATGAGCAGAGCTTTGCAATTTTGAGTAAGGCGTTGGAGTTGATTCGTGCGAATGAGACGCCATCCAGGGCGGCCGCAATATTTCATCAGCTTGGGGAGAACTTTCGCTCGGCTGACCAGAATACTCAGGCCGCAACTTGGTTTTCAAACGCTGCAAAAATACGCGATCTAGCGAATTTAAGTGCTGAAGTTGCCGCGAGCCGATTGTCGAGCCTGGAAGTAAGCAGTTCTCCGGACTTGATTTCATTGGATAATTTGGTGAATTTGGCGCCTAGATACAGTAATAGGGCTACGCTGCTACGCGCTAAAATACTAATGCAGGCCGGATCAGCAACACGTGCGACGGAGGCCCTCGTAAAATTGGACGAACTCGTGCTTTCCCAAATAGAGCAAAATTTGCTCGCCATGCTGCGAAGCAAACTTGCGGCTATTGGTAATTTCCAGGATGCTAGTTTGATCCTTTCGAACCGCATTTTAGCAATCGCCCAAGTAGCCGACGAAGCCCCAACGTCTGCCCTTGCGTATCTAACCCAACGTAGTGGCGAAAATGTTCGGCGCGCTTGGGTCGACTCTCAAACCCCTGCATCCGAACCCGCATTGGTGTTTCAAACTACACTTTTGGCAAATCCTGCGCGCTTTATGACCTCGGTGGTATCGCCGTTAAAAACCGAGGAGCCAGTAGCCAAGCAGTCACCCGGGGAGGTTGGTTTTTTGGCACAACTGACTGGGCCGCAGGGAAAGTCGCCCGAGCGCTTTAAAGCGGCAAATATTCCGACGCTAGCCGATATGCAGAAACGTCTGCCTGCAGGTGGTCTAGCTTTGATCTTAGTTCCAGGTGAGCAGCAGTCGCTGGCGTTATGGATTACAGCTGAGCAGACATACTTGAGATTGCTGCCAGGCCGCAAACGCCTACAGGCGCAAATACAAAGTCTGGCGAGTTCGTTGAAGGCACCTACCGCGCCCATGGCAAGTGAAGCGGCGGCTGGCGCGCTTTCAACAATGTTATTTGCGGACTTGCCGAGCAGTTCTGCGCCCAAACAACTATGGATAGTGGCCGACGAACTCAGTGCGGCGATACCGTTTTCTGCATTGTATTGGCCAGGCAGCAGCGAGCCATTGCTATCCAGTACTGACATAAGTTTTATCACTGGATTGCGTGCGGACGCGGGCCAAACACCTATAAAAACACCGCATACAGCTACAGACTCCGTTTTTTTCGCACCAGCCTATTCAGCGGCTGCGTCTAAGGAGTTACAAACTTTAGATTTTGCCGATGTTGAGCGCGCCAGCATTGAACGCGAGAGCGGTGCAACTTGGCAGGCTTTTGTGGGCCAAACTGCCACTCGCAAAACATTCCAGGATTTGCTGCAAACGCCTGGGCTTTGGCTACATGTGGCAGCGCATGGGCGCGCTGATCCTGGCGTGTTGGGTAACGCCGGGCTTTGGCTAGCAAATGCAGACGGCCCGGATGCGGATTTCTTAAGTTGGCTGGAGCTGGGCAATTTACGCACACAAGCCGAGCTATTGGTATTGAACGCCTGCCAGTCTGCAACGGGCGCACAGCCGTCTAGGCAAGCGAATATTAGTTTTGCGCTTGCGATGTCTGCCAGCGGTGCAAATCATGTCGTCGCAGCTCTGTGGCCGGTCAGCGATGTTGCATCGGGCACATGGATTCCAGAATTTTACCGACACCTAGCACTGACGCATCAGGCAGATACAACCGCAGCTGCACTACGGCAGGCGCAACTGCGGTTGTATCACTCGCCACACTATCAGCACCCGTTTTATTGGGCATCGCTCGTACACTTTCAGCGCCTAGACTTTTGATCAATGTGCGTCGCACTTGTGGCTCACCGAACCACCACCTGAATCCTGCGCTCGGCGCGGCCGCCTAAATTATCGACGACGCTGAAAAGGATTTCCTGGGCGCTGCGCGGCGCGTAGCGGAGGCCTACACCTGGCGCGCTAGTACCGGCGTAGTTGCCATTTGCAAACCAGTACAACTCAGTCACGCCTGCCGCCGCACTTGCGCGCAGCACCAGGGTAGGGGCTTTGAGTTCAGCGGCGGTCAGCCGGTAGCTGACGTTGTGCAGGGGCGCTGTGATTTTGGGCGCTTCGGCTTTAACCGTGGCGCAGGAGGGGGCGGTTTTTAGGCGCAAGCCGGTGGCGGCGAAACTCTGTGCGATTTCGCTGGGCCAAAACTCGCGAATTTCGGTGCGCAGGCTAGCGTTGATTGCGCTGCTGTCGGGGCACACCGGCGCATTGCTTTTTGGGTCCACGTAAACGCGTCGGTGCACGTCCGAAACGCGGATCGAAGACACGCCTGGAATAAACCAAGTTTTAGTTCGCACCGGGCATTCTAGGTTCGGTAAATCACCACTGGCGGCGCAGACATCAAGCTGGATAACGTTGAGATTTCCTGGCCTATCCACGGCCAGATTGATTCTTTGACTGGCATAAAGGTCGTTCGCAATCCCAAAAAAAAGCGGCGCTGCAGTTTGGCCACCAATCAGCGCTGGGTTGCTGGCGCCGTCAAAATTGCCGACCCAAACCACCAATACAAATTGCCCGAACACACCTGCAGACCAAGCATCTCTAAAGCCCCACGATGTGCCAGTTTTCCAGGCCACTGGAAAGCTCAGGCTGCGATTTGCCGCTTTTGGCCTGGGGTTGGTATAGAGCATTTGGCGCGTCATAAAAGCAGCTTCGCCGCTGAGCATGCGTACGCCTGGCGCTTGCGGCTGCGCTTGCAAATAGCGCAATGGCCGCAGCTGTCCATCGTTACCCAGCATCGCGTATAGCGCTGCTAACTCAGCCGGGCTGACCTCGCCGCCGCCTAAGGCCAGGGCTAGTCCATAGTGGGCTTCGGAGGCCAAATTGCGTATGCCAGCACGGCTCAACAGCCCATAAAGCCCGCCCGCGTTCAACTTGGCAGCGACACGAACTGCCGGCACATTGCGGCTGCGTATTAACGCTTCGCTGACGCTGATCGGCCCGCGAAAACGCCCATCAAAATTCTCGGGTGCAAAGTTGCTAAAGCTGGTGGCAACGTCTGCCAAAATCGTTTTGGGATGCAGCAAGCCCTGATCGATGGCTAGCGCGTAAATCAGTGGTTTTAACGTCGAACCAGGCGAGCGTTGCGCCTGCGTGCCGTCCACTTGGCCCAAAATGTCAGCGCGATTGAAATCCGCTGAGCCCACCAAAGCCTTCACCGCCATGTCCGTGCGATCAAGCAACAAAATCGCAGCGTTTTTGATGCCACTACGGCGCTCACCACCCAAATAACTCTGCAACTGGCGCTCGAGGATGTGCTGTAGCGACAGGTCAATCGTGCTTCGCACGGGCTCAGTGACTGAATAAGTGCGCTGTATCTCGTTGAGCTGCAGCGCCAGCCGAGCGGCGTGTGGTGCGTTTTGCGTGTGATGGCGCCCGATCATGAGCGGCGCCTGAAATAGTGCGTCATCACTATCGCCATAGTGCGTTTGCCAGAGTTGATGCAGCGTCTGGCGCGCGTGGTTTAATTCGGCGCTGAGTTGCAAACCCGCCAGCGCGATTTTTGGCCCGCGATGCCTGGGGCGCTGCGGCAGTACCGCCAGTGTCAGCGCTTCGGGTACGCTCAATGCCGAGACTGGTTTGTCGAAATAAATCAGGCTTGCCGCAGCCGCACCTTCGATATTGCCGCCGTAGGGCGCTAAGTTTAAATACGCCTCTAATAAGTCATGTTTGGAATAGCCCGCCTCCAGTTTGAGCGCGTAGGCAATTTGCTTTAATTTGCCCCAGACCGTGCGCGTGTGCAGGCCATATTTCAAACGCGCCAACTGCATCGTCAAGGTCGAGCCGCCTTGCGTGCGCCCGCCGCCATAACTTGATAACGTTGCCAGCCCAAGTCGGTACGGATTCACGCCGGGGTGATAGTAAAACCAGCGATCTTCTTTCAGCAGCGTTGCTTGTATTAACGACGGGGCAAAATCCGCCAGCGGTTGCCATAAGCGATAGCGATCATCGGAGGCCAGCGTGAGCTGCATCAGCACTCCTTCTTCGCTCAACACCACGCGCGAAAGCGGTAAGCCTGAGTAAAGGGCCGGGCGGGGCAGGGCGCGATAAATGCTCAACGCGCCGATAAACACCACAATAAAAAGTAACCATCGAAGCGCGCGGTAACGGGCGCTTTTGGGTTTGATGGCGAACGGGTCGGCGGCAGGCTTTGGCATCACTGCAGTTTAGTCTGGTGCCTGTGCGTGGGAGTACTTACCCGCGCCAGCTTTGGAAACTGCCGGTAAATTTGCCTTTTTGAGTTTGAAGAAACTTCGTATCAGCTTCGCTATTTATCCGCCTTTGGCGGATTGCTAAGTCAACTTGAAAATCTTTACCTTAGAAACTAATAAACATGCCGCCATTGACCGGGATGTTTGCGCCGGTGATAAATCCGGCCTCTTCGGCGACCAAAAATTCCACCGTACGCGCGATTTCTGAGGGCTCGCCGATACGCCCGACCGGAATTGTGGCGATAATTTGCTCACGTACCGCTTCGGGAATGGACATCACCATCGCGGTGCGGCAATAGCCGGGGGAAACGCTGTTGACGGTAACGCCTTTGCGCGCGACTTCTTTTGCTAACGCCATGGTAAATCCGTGAATCCCGGCTTTGCTCGCGGAGTAGTTGGTTTGCCCAAACTGTCCGGTGGAGCCATTGACCGAGCTGATATTGACGATCCGGCCAAAGCCGCGTTCGCACATACCATCAATAAACTGGCGGGTGACGTTAAATGCGCCGTCCAAATTCACTTTGAGCACGTCCATCCATGCTTGCGCAGGCATTTTGCGAAAAGTCATGTCTTTGGTGATGCCAGCGGCGTTGACGACGATATCCACCGCGCCGTGCGTTGCGTGCACGCGCGTGGCAAAGTCCGCACAGGCGTCAAAATCGGCGACATTGATCGCTTCAAAACTAATTTTGTCGCCAAATTCCGCAACTTCGTTTTTGAATTGTTCAACACGTTCCGCACGGGCCGCTAAATCGGCGGCAATGACTTTCATACCGCGCGCAGCAAGTGCCTTACAAATCGCTGTTCCTAAGCCACCAATTCCACCCGTTACGACTGCTGTGCGCATAAAGTGCTCTTAACCAAGCTAGAAAGGCCAGAACCTTACACAAAATTGTGCGGCGCGTCATAGAGATAAGGCATTAAAAATGGCTTTTTTCGTAAATTATTGCGGCAGCGCGGCACAAATATGGAGTTTAGGCGAATTGCTCGGCGCAAATTCAGGCTGCTCGCGACACGCGATTTTGTCGCGGCGCATACTTCCGGCGCACTAGAAACGTGGTCATGTAGGATTAACCAGAGTGGCGCGCGCCCCAATAGCCCGATAGACTCTTAAGAAATTACTCACTCTGGCTCGCATATTGCCTATGGCCGCTCCGCTCGTCGAAATTCCCGGTTACCAACTGCACCGAGCGTTGGGCGAGGGCGGTATGGCAACGGTGTTTTTGGCGACGCAAGTTTCGCTAGACCGTAAAGTTGCGATCAAGATTTTACGCACGGAAAACGACGACGACCCAGAGCGCACCGAGCGGCGCTTTTTGCGCGAAGGCCGCATTCTGGCAAAAATTACGCATCGTAATGTCTGCGGTATTTATGACATCGCGAAAGTCGGCAATGTTGCCTACATCGCGATGGAATTTTTGGACGGCGGCACTTTGGTGGACCGTCAACGCGATGGCATCGCCGTGGGCGAGTCAATCGCGATCGTGGTGCAGGTGGCAAGCGCACTCCAAGAAGCCCATAACCAGGGCATTGTGCACCGGGATTTGAAACCCGCGAACGTGATGATGCGCGGTGGCAAAGTGCCGGTGCTGACCGATTTTGGTATCGCGCGCGAGCTGGCAAGCCACCAAACCCGTATCACCACCGAAAACATGATCGTCGGCACGCCGGTGTATATGAGCCCGGAGCAAGTCACGGGTGGTGAAATTGATGTGCGTAGCGATATTTATTCGCTCGGCATTATGTTTTATGAGCTCTTGGTCGGCAAAGCCCCGTTCCTTGGCGATAACCCGATCCAAGTGTGCATGCAGCATTTGACCTCGCCGGTGCCGGTGTTGCCGCCCGAATTGGACGAGATCAATCCAGTGCTTTCGCGCATGTTGGCGAAAAAAGCCGAAGATCGCTACGCCACCATGAGTGAGTTCACCCACGCGCTGCGCGATGTGTTTGTGCACTCCATGCAGCTGCGCGCTAAAGCCGAACTGGCGCCAAACCAGCCCTGGACCGAGCAGCTGCGGCAAATGGGCTTTTCCTTTGACACGATGCGCGATGGCGAACTCAACGCCAAGTTGCGCCAGCAGCAGGCCGCGCTGAATGCCAATCGCGAGGCGGATCGCCAAGCTGCGCCGTCAACTACGCCTCTCCCGGCGCCAGTGCCTTATTCTCATCGCAAAGAAGACGCAAACAAAAAGCCGCTGCTGGCGATTGCCGCGGCGGTTGTAATCGCCTTGGGTGTAGGCGGCTATTTCGCGCTTCGTGATAATGGCGGCGGCAAAGCCAGTCGCTACCAACTGCAGGGAATGGCCGCCACCTTCGATGAGCAGATTGCGCGCGATGCGTTGTTCGAGCCCATGGACGACAACGCCGCGCAAACCATCACCGACATGCGCGACGTCAGCGCCAAAAGTGCGATCACCAAAGCCCGAGTCGACAAGTTTCTCGAACTAGTCAATAAGAAACTAGACACACTAATCGCAGCAGAAAAATTCGACGATGCGCAAGCGCTTTATACCTTGGCATTAAACGCAGAATTATTCAGTCAAAAACAAGCAGAAGCGCTGCAATTGCGCATTAGCAATAGCCGTAGTTTGATTGCCAACAAAGCCTTAATTGACGCGCAGTTGGCGACCATCGCTGCCGCGCTCAAACAGAACTCCACGCCCACCGAGCTATTCACCGAGTTGGAAACGCTGCGCAAGCTAGTGGCAGCTGACGACGCCCGTTTGGCTGTGATGGAGCGCGACGTCGGTGTAAAGCTGCTTGGGCAATATGCGATCGCGTTACAAAATGACGATTTGGACGGCGCGCAAGTAATTCTTGCGGCGATGCTAGAAAAACTGCCGCGCTTCCCAGAGCTAGCGCGCTATCAAGCTGAGCTGCGCGAACGCCAAGCCAAGCTCGGCGTGGCAAGCCGCATGGCACGCATCAAGTCTTTACTTGCCAGCACGCCGCTGAAATTGGACTCGATCACGCTAGCCGCGACCGGAATTAGCGCCTTGTCACAAAGCAATCCCTCGGAGGAGCTAGCAGCGTTAAAAGTGCAGCTATTGAGCATTACCAACGCTGCAGCGCTCAGTAGTTTGGAACAAAACAACGATATTAAGGCGGCGCAAGCGATCATCAGCGCGCTAGGCGAATTTGCCCGCGACGATGCCGTGCGTCCGGCACGCATGCGTATTTTAGCGGCGGTGGATGCGGCGCAATTCGCGGAACGCAGTGGCACGGTGGTAATCGATACCGCGCCGTACAGCAAGGTGCTTTCGATCACCGATGCCAGCGGCAAATCCGTTGCCATTCCCGCGCCAGGCGTAACGCCACTCAGCTTGGTGCTACTTGAAGGCCAATATCGGGTCGAGCTAAGTAACGCGCTAGGCGAAAGCAAAAGCGTGCAGGTATCGGTCGCGCGCAAAGTGACTACGGAATCACCGCACACCTTGTACGCCTCCAAAAGTGACGACTACCTGCGCGAGGCCGGCTACTAATGCGCAACCAGCCGAACGTGTCAAAAAACCTACGCTTTAAGCTTGCGTTTTTGCTCATTGCATTGCTGATTGCGCCGATCAGCTACGCTGATTTCAAGGACGCTTACAAAGACGGAGTGCGCGCCGCTGAGGATCAAAATTGGGCGTTGGTGGATAGCAAAATGCGCGAAGCTTTGAGCAGCGAACCCACACCGCAAGCGAAAGTGCGCCTGTATGGCATGCGCTTTGAACCTTATCTGCCGCACCACTACTTGGCGCTTGCTGCCAGCGCACGCAATAATTGTGCGGCAGCATTGGCGGCACTGAACAACGGTGGCCATCAATCGGCTTTGGCCGGCGCACGTGATAACGCAGGCTTGCTGGCGGCGGAAAAGCAAATCAAAAGCCGCTGTCAAAATGCCGCGCCCAACGTTGTGCCACCCAGTGTTCCGCCACCCAGTGTTCCACCGCCCATTACCCCACCGGTGACACCGCCCATTGCTACGCCTCCCGTGGTTAGGCCACCCGTGACGGTGCAAACGCCACCCAACCGCCCCACCACACCCGTAGCCGCAGCACCAACGCTTGCCAGCACTGAAATCGCCAGCGTGCGCAGCGCCGTGCAAACGCTAAAACGCGAACTTAGTGCCGCGCGCAGCACTTATGCCAAGCTTGAGCTGGCCGCTGCCGCGAGTGTGAAAGCGGCGGAACTCAACGCCTTAGAGCAAGACGCCGCCCGCTTAAGCCAAGACTTGGAACGCGCGGTAACTAACGTGGACGCCACATTGTTGAGTCGCACCGGCAGTGCCGCTAGCGCCGCCAGCGCGCGCGCCACCGCGTTGAAGCTCAGCGCAAACGCAGCCCTTGCCGCAGCCGCTCCTGTCGCGCGTCAAGCCGCACCGGCGGCATTGGCACAAATCGCTAAATCTTTTTTCGGTGGCGACTTCAAAGCCGCCGCACAAACCAATGTGGAAAGCCTGCAGGGTAAAGCGCTTGCGCATGCATTGCTGGTGCGCGCCGCCGCGCGCTATTCGATGTATGTAGCGCAAGGGGAAAGCAAGTTTGAGCAACTCACCGCAGTCAAAGCCGATTTAGCGCGCGCCAAAAGCGTTGATGCCACGGTACGGCCCAGTGCGAAGTATTTTTCGCCGCGCTTGATCCAGCTTTACTAAAACGCTTATGTGAAAGCCGCGAATGCGCTTTCGTAAATAAGTTGCATCTCGAAACATTTGTTTAAGTGTGTGCAGATCAATTCACGTTTCTGCGTTGCAGACTGCGCGTTCAAGCCGCGCAGGATCAGTGATGGAATTTTTAAGCTACGAAGATATCGAACTTGTCGAAGTATTGACGCGCATTCCCCGCAAAGGCCGGGATCGCATGCAATTTGGCATCATCGAGCTGGATTTGCGCGGCACTATCATGGCTTACAACATGGGCGAGGCGAAAGTCAGCGGACGCAATGCAGCGGATATGATCGGTAAAAACTTCTTTTCCGACATTGCGCCCTGTACAAAAACGCCCGAATTTTACGGACGTTTTAAGGCGGGCGTGGAGAAAGGCAATTTCTCTGCGCGCTTTGATTATTTGTTCAACCACGAAATGAATCCCGTCGCGGTGCGCGTCAGTATGATGATGAGCACAATCGACAATGAAAATCGCGTTTTGCTGTTGATTCGCGTACTGCCGCCCGAAGAACGTGAGCGTGCAGCGCGTGACATGGATCGCTTGCGTGACGTCGAGCAAAAGCGGCGCGAGCGCGAGGCAGCTCCGGCATCACTGCTAACACGCGCAAGCGCATCGTTGGAGGCAACGTTGCAACCGGCTGAAAAATCAGCACCCGCACCATTGCGGTTGCCGGTTCAACCATTGCCAGAGTTGGACGCCTCTGATTACACGCCTTCGGTTGCGCCAGCAACGTCACCGCGTCCGCGCCAGCTAAATATTGCGCTGTTAGAAGACGTTGCCTATGGCCGAGTGCAGTTTGAATTGCATGACGGGATGCTCGAGCGCACCCGTAAGTCCGCGCTGGCACTGGAAAAAGCGCTGAGCGACGGCATCTCTGTATACGGCGTCACCAGTGGTTTCGGGCCGCTAAGTGTGGAGGCGGCAAACCCTGATCCGATTTCGCATCAACGTAGTTTGCTGCGCCATCTTGCAACCGGTGTCGGGCGGCCTTTTAGTGTGGTGCAAACCCGCGCGGCCATGATTGCCAGGCTACAAACGCTGTTACAGGGATATTCTGGCGCGTCGGATCAGGTGATCAATTTACTCAAACGCGTGTTGGACGAGGGATTAACGCCAATCGTGCCGCAAATGGGTACCGTAGGTGCGAGCGGCGATTTGACGCCACTCGCGCACGTTGCGCTGGCGCTTGCGGGAGAAGGGGATGTACTAATTGGGCGCCAGCAGCGCTCAGCGCAAAGTGCTTTGAGTGAGCGCGGAATTTTACCACTCAGTTTGGAAAAACGGGACGCGCTGGCGCTGGTAAATGGCTGTAGTTTTGCTACTGGGATCGCCGCGCTCAATGGCGCCCGTGCACGCCGCCTATTGCGTTGGAGCATGCTTGTTGCCAGTGGCTACACCCAGGTTTTGCGTGGCTTTCAAGAATCCTTATCGCCACTGTTATCAAAGGTGCGCCCGCATATCGGCCAGATGACGATACGCGCGGAATTGGCGCGCTTAGGGAAGGATGCGGCGCGTATCAAATCGGTGCCAGATGTCGGCACGCCGCCACAAGATGTTTATAGTGTGCGCTGCATATCGCAGCTTTTTGGCGCGGTCTTAGACGCATTGGATCATCATGACACGACGGTTGAGATCGAACTGAATTCGGTATCGGATAATCCCATTATTGACCCCGATAGCGGCCAGGTGGTGCATGGTGGCAATTTCTTCGGCCAGCATGTCGGTTTTGCCAGCGACTATTTACGCACCACGCTAATTCAATGGGCGCAATGGTTAGAGCGTGCGATGGCAAGGCTGGTCGATCCGAACTTGCACGGGCAAGTGATCATCGGCTTAGAGCCACAATTGCGTGGGCGGCCGCGCCAAAGTGGTTTTATGGGCGCGCAAGTGACCGCAAGTGCGCTGCTTGCGGAAATGCGCTGCATGGCCTTGCCCGCTAGCGTGCAAGGCATGAGCACGAACTCAAATAATCAAGATATTGTGCCGCTTGCAACGATCGCTGCGCGGCAAACCAGCGACGCACTGGATGTATTAGCAAACATCACCGCAATCACGGCTCTGGCCGTTTGCCAGGCGATGGATTTGACCGAGAAATCCGAACAAGGCAGCTATGCGTCGGCTGCGTTGGCACTACGCGTGAAGGTGCGCGAGTTGGTACCAATGCTGCGTGATGATCGCAATATGAGCGGCGAAATTACCACGGTAGCGGCATTTTTCAGCCAAAAAGAACCTACCGGCGATGCTGAAATCATGATGTTTTGAGAATTTTTAAGTGAGTATTTCAGCCCAAATAAATTCATGGCACGCGCGCCCAGAATTGGTCGCGCGCTGGTTAGAAGATTTCATTGTTTGGCAGATGCGCCAGCTGCGAGCGAACTATGTCGGGCCTGACAGTTTTATCGGTTTGATGCTAAATCGCGATGACACTGAT